>DASRMA010000068.1:0-19157 GCA_035648155.1 Desulfosporosinus sp. | reverse complement strand
CTCATTGGACAACCTAATTATAGCTGCGTGCACCGAGATAACGGGACGAGTAAAAGTTATCACTAAGGCTCGATATTTTGACTCCACTACTGGGGCTGCTGGCATGTACAAAGCGTCCCCTCCCTATATAAATGCCCACATGAGATGCGCCCTCAGAATAGGTAGTGAAAAATACTAAATCACCTTGCTGAAGATTATTTTTGCTGACGGCAACTCCCGAAGAAAATTGCGCATAAGATGTACGAGGAAGGGATATCCCAGAGCTCGAGTAGACATACTTGGTAAAACCAGAACAGTCTAAGCCACCTCTAGATGTTCCACCAAATACATAGGGCGTCCCTTGCAAACTGAGCGCACGATCTACTATGGAAGAAGAGCCACTGCCTCCGCGAGAAACAGCAAAGGCTACATTGACAGGCCGATTATTTGGGCCTTTAGCGATTTCTTGATTGACAGGTGTTTGGGTGATCTTTTCATCCAGTATCTGTTTGGTAACGTCTATCCCATTCTTTTGCACATAAGAATATGTAACCAATTTTGATCCATTACTACCTTGCTTTATGACTTTAGTTTGGCCGCTTCTTAAACTGTTATCAGCTTTTATTACGACATCGAAGGGAATTGTTTCTGAGCCAGAGTAAGTTCCTTGACTGACCACAGTGAGATAGGGTGTAGAAGTAACAAGCTTAATGATTTTGCCGGGTTGTAACTTCGCATCTTCGGTTGTTCCAGGATTACCAGCCAATACTTCATCTGTTAACATATTATTTTTGCGGGCAATAAGCCACCAAGAATCATTGGATTGGACAGTATAATCCTTTGTATCTATTTTACCGTCCATTAATACTTTAAAAGCTTGATCAATTTGCTTCATTTGGTCCGCTTGAATTTCTGCCTCTTGGACAGTAACTTTTTCGGTAAAATTAACGGAAGTGATCTTATTTTCTTCACTAGGTTTAACATAATAGTCTTCATAATCTTTAAGAACTTTATCGGAGGCTTCTTTGCTCGGTAAAGCTGCTATAACAGAACCGTCGATCTCTAACTTATAACCCTCAAGATAATACCCTAATTTAGCTTGCAACTTCATTTCGTTCAAAGAAGATTCAAGAAAGACTTCTGGTTTAACCCTGACATTTGCATAGGTAATTTGGTCATGCGTTTTGGCGATGATCCCATAGGGTTCGCCATGCTCTTTCATTATCGTTGCAACGAGATTATTTCCAGTATCAACAGTATGGACCAAGCCAATTTGTTGACCGTTAATCATGAGGGTAGAAGCAGATATCGTTGTTGAAAGATAAAAGGTAAGTCCACCAGCAAGGAGAATTATAATACTTAAACCCCCAATGACGTGGGGCGACTTCCAGGATATTTTATGTAGAGTGTTGCGAAGAGACTGACTGAGTACCGTACCTCTTAACCGTAATGATATTGGAATCAAATGCATATTTCTACACCTTTCTTAGCCTATGGGGTTAGTTGATGGATTAAGGCTTTCATTTTCACAAGCTTGACGGCATGTCCCTAACTTATTCGACGAAATAATGTAAATATCCTTTAAATATATTTATGTAATTTATGGTATAGAAATACCCTATACAGTAGACTTTTTCAAGTCTACTGTATAGGGTATTTCTATTGTTAGTTATTCGTTTTCACTTCTATAATAGGTTTCAATAATACTTTTACTTCGGTCGCGGTGGGGAGCACAATGGAAATTCTAGTGCCAATATCCTGCCTGCTCAAAACCTCCATGTGCCCGCCATGCCGCTCTGTGATCCACTTTGCTATGGATAAGCCCAACCCTGTTCCGCCCGTGGCTCTGGCACGAGATTCATCGGCGCGAAAGAAGCGTTCAAAGATCTGAGGAACTGCATCAGGCACAATACCGATTCCTTCATCTTGCACGATCAGCCGGGCGTTGCCTTTTTCATCGGAAACGGATATAGTGATCCGTTTGCCGGGCGGCGTGTATTTCATGGCATTGTCCATTAGAATTCGCGCGGCCTGTTTGATCAGGCTCTTATCGGCGTTAATGAAAATCGGTGTAACTATCGAATCGTATTCGTGCTTACCGTCAATCATCTGAGTCTCTTGCAGCACGTCTACAGCAAGATCGGAGAGGTCAAAACGCTCTATTTGCAGGGCCATAGTATTGTTGTCGCCCCGTGCCAGAAACAATAGTTGTTCTACCAAACCCTGCATATTCGCTGTTTCATCCTTGATGGCATCAATAGATTCCTGCAACGTCTTTTCATCCTTTTTCCCCCAGCGATCCAGAAGATTGGCATACCCCTGAATGACGGAAATAGGAGTCCGTAGTTCATGGGAGGCATCTGAGACAAAGCGCACTTGGGAGCGGTAGGAATCGTTAATTCGGTCCAGCATCCCGTTAATGGCAGAAGCGAGGTTTTTTAGTTCGTTTTGTGTATCGCCCACTGAAATTCTCGTATCCAGCTTTGTGGCATTAATGTCGTCCAATTTACCTGCCAGAGCCTCCAGCTGTTCCGGTGTAAAGCCACCTGCAGAATTCAGGGTTTGTGCCGCTTGAGCTAATTCGTTAATGGGTCGGAGGGTTCTGCGGATCGTTCTTGCACCGGAGGCAATACTGCCGAACAACATTAAAATCTCTAGAATCAATAGTAGGGCAAACATCCTTACAAATATCCGCAGGGTCTCATAAGGATGGATGGAGATACGATAAGAATCTCCGCTATCCTCAATCGTCACATTGTAGGTGACACCTTCTAATTGTCTCCAAAACGTCAAACCTTCCGAAGCAGGTAGGTCGATACTCCTTATACCGGAGGAGGTCTGTTCGGAAAGGTAGGTCTGTAGAATTTTGGGTACTTGAAATCCTGCCGGTACTTCCGTCTGCAGAGAAACGCTGCATCCGGTAAGCTCAAGCCAGTCTTTCACATACGGAGTAGGGAGTCCCGTTTGATGCAGTATCTCGGCTGTCGCCCCCACGGTCTGCTCGGCGCGCACAATCAGCCCTGCTGCGGACACCAGACACAGCATCACGTCAAGAGCTAAGAAAATACCCAGGATATAGAAAAATAGCTTGAGGTTGAGCTTCATAACTAGGGAAAAACGTATTTTATGGCCGATATGTTTCGTGGGATTGTTTAACGGCTCACTTTTCATCCTTAATCACATACCCCACTCCTCTTACGGTGTGAATCAGTTTAATATGGAACACTTCGTCAATTTTTCCACGCAGAAAACGCACGTAGACATCCACGGCGTTGGTTTCTCCTGTAAAATCAAAGCCCCACACATTTTCAAGCAGGGCTTCCCGGGAAATGACTATACCCTTATTTTTTAGTAAGTAGTGGAGAAGATCAAATTCACGTTTTGTCAGTTCAATGGGCTTGCCCATCACGGTAACAGTATGGCGGCTCGTGTCCAGTAGTAGACCGGAGGCGGACAATACCATGTCCTCTTGTGTAGTTTTTCTAAGGGCGGTGCGGATCCGTGCGAGAAGCTCCTCAATGGCAAAGGGTTTGGTGATATAATCGCTTGCCCCGCTGTCAAGTCCGGAGACCTTATCGACTACACTGTCCCTAGCCGTCAGCATGATGATGGGAACGGAGGAAACTCGGCGAATTCTGCGTAGCACTTCCATGCCACTCAACTGTGGTAGCATAACATCCAGCAAAACGAGGTTGAACTCGCCGGTTTCGGCGAGTTCAAGCCCTGTTCTGCCATTAAAGGCTTTTGTTGTAGTATAACCTTCATAGCCGAGCTCAAGCTCAACAAATCGGGCAATTTTTTCCTCATCTTCAATAATTAGTATTTTAGAACTCATTTAAAGCCCCGCCGTTCCATATAATTTCTCTTAATCCAATCGTTAAACTCCCACTTCTACAAGTGGGATTCTACCCCGTCACTCTGCTTAGGTGGGGGTAGAATCCCCCACCTAAGTCTCGATGTTCAATTTTAGTTGAACGAGTTCACTTATCTACGGACTTCTTAAGGTTTACGGCAGCGTCCGCTGCACTATTTATCGCGTCATTGACACTGTTCCCACTTAGATCAGGTCCGTTGAAGCGATAGCGAAAGCCAAAGAATAGTCCGATGACAATCACTGGAATGGTAATCCAGGGGACGAATATCACCAGTAAAGAGAAGGCTGTGACAGAAGCGGAAGCCTTGCTTTCATCACCCTTGAGAACTTCAAAGGAATTTGCATTGCCTTTGCGGATCACTTTCAAGCAGAATGTTCCAAATTTTTTCAGGAGAGAAGTAAAGGTTTCTCCACCTTTGGCATAGTTATTCTGGTTTCCCCAGGGTTTAGCGTTGCAGGCTTCATCCCCAGGGCCTGTAGTTTTTTCGCTGCTGTAATAGCCGCCCCCAGTCGGGGCCTTTACCTTTCCTTGTTTCTCTAGATCAATAATGGCTTGAAGCAAATCCCCGTTTGCGGAATCTAGGGCCACCTTCGCTTCATCGTAACTAATATTTGCCATTGCACATAGCTTTTCCACTTGTTCTAAGGTTGTCATAAAATTTCCTCCTTGTTTTCTTGTATTGAGAGCAATTGTTGAATATGTTTGTATTCTAACAAAAAAAACTTCAAGGAGACTTTTACGAACATTAAAATAAGATTAAAAAAAGCTTATCGCATAACCACTCATTTATCAACTAATCGATAGCCGTGCAACACGTAAGTCAGGAGAGGACTACTACTAATAAGTGGACGAGCTTTGCGTCATTGCACGTTCTGTTCTTAAAATGTTCACATATTCAACACAAAAAAGCCAAGAAATGGTGACAAGTCTAGAGTATGATACAATCAGGACAGGTTGTTCTATTGTTTATGAGATTTTATAGCACAGTTCTCATAGAAATATCTGGTGGAACACGAAAGGTTAGCAATAACTTATGAAATATTCTTTGCTGAAACAACGACTAAAATGTATAAATCTTTTATTTTTATTATTGATCCCCCTAGTTACTTTATTGGCATTGCAACTATTTTATAATGGGAATATATCGAGTGTATACGCTTGGATACTGAAATACCCGTCACAGTTTCTTGTCAGCTATGTAATGATGTTTGGAATAATCAACATCTTCTATAGCTTACCCCGTAAAGCTTACTTAGGGATTTGTGGTATCCTATTTGGCCTATTTTCAATCTTAGGTTATATCAGCCGACAAAAACTGGACATTAAGGGGATCCCCTTACTACCTACGGATTTTTCCATAGCTAAAGAAGCCATTGAAATATCCGGGCGTTTTAAGGATGTCTACATTTGGATGGCGCTAATTGCCATTGGGGCGCTTGTTCTGATCGTGTTAATGTTGAAGTTTACTCCTCGAGAAAAATACAAGTGGCCCCAGAAAACCGCAGTGTTTTTGACATCTGTAACCCTGTTAACCGTTTTTTACACGGCTTTCGGACCTATTCAGAAAGTTTTTGCACTCCAATTAATCAATTTAAGCCAAAGGATGAACTACGAGGAAAATGGCATGATGCTCGGGTTTGCCCTAAATGCGCAATATCTTAAGGTGCCGGAGCCGGCTAATTACCAGGAAGATGCCATTAAGCAGGTCCTGGAAGGTAGTAAAGCAACCTACTCGGCGGACCCTAACTTCAAGCCCAACATCATCTTCATAATGAGTGAAGCATTTTGGGACCCCACGCTGATGAAAAATGTGAAATTTAGCGAAGATCCTATTCCGTTCCTACATTCTCTGCAAAAATCCCAGACTGGCGGTACAATGCTCTCACCTGTTTATGGGGGTGGGACAGCTAATACGGAATTTGAAGCCTTAACTGGATTTTCGACGCAGCTTCTACCCAACGGCTCCATTCCTTATGCTCAATATGTCAACAAGCCGATCGAGGCACTACCGTCAATTCTCCAAAGACAAGGCTATGCTACATCGGCTATACACCCCTATGACAACTGGTTCTATAATCGAAACAATGTTTACAAGAATTTAGGCTTTGACAAATTTATCAGTCAAGAGTTCTTTAACAGTCCGGAAAAAAACGGGCAATATATCCGCGATACTGAGCTAACCAAAAAAATTCTTAACGAAGTCAAACTCACAGATAAGCCGGACTTCATATATGCTACTTCAATGCAGGGCCATGGGCCGTATTCCAGTACCCAGAACCCGCAAAACAAAATTAAGGTTAGTGGCAGTAATTTAAGCCCAGCTTCTCAGGCCATTTTAGAAAATTATACTAATACCGTCTCTGATGTCGATCAATCACTCAAACAATTAATAGAAGGATTAAAACAGAGTGAAGAGCCTACAGAAGTAATCTTCTATGGTGATCACTTGCCGATGCTTGGTGACGACTATAGCGTCTATAAAGACGCCAGCTTTGTCAAAGGAGACAACACCTATGAGGATTATATAAAGCTTCACAGTGTTCCCCTCGTAACCTGGAATAACTTTTCGACAACCAAACAGACCCTCAATTTATCGTCCAACTTTTTGGGAACTTACGCTTTACAACTTGCCAAAAAGTCCGGCAGCCCCATGACGGATTTCCTCTCAAATCTTATGAAGAACGGTTCAAACGTGGTTATCAATCAAGATTATCTAAGTAAGGAAAAAATTACTCCCACTGAAGTGGACCAATATAAGCTGTTGCAATATGACTTGATGTTCGGTGAAAACTATATTAATCAGCAGGAACCGAATCATAAACCGCCAACTAACGACGGCTATATCCAAGGGGATGGTATTCCGAAAATCACGACAGCTGTGATAGCAAACGATATGATCACAATCCAAGGCGAAAATTTCGTGGAAAATGACAAAGTATATATCGATGGCAAGTTGCTGGAAACAAAGTTTGCTGGTCCTAAGGGATTAGCTGCCTATTTACCAAAAGGCTTCAACAGCAAATCAAGTACGTTAGAAATTCAGGTCAAGTTAGCCGACAGTATGAAAAAGGTCATCTCTCGGTCCGATGTTTATCAGTTGCCGGGGAGCTAATGGCGCCATCAATTGCTGAAAAACGTCTAAGACGCGCATTTAAAGAATACGGGGTAGAAATAATATCTGCAAGGAAGAAGTAACAGATAGACAAGAATTGGTAGTAACTCACGGAGCTTTTGAGAACGCGCCGTCCCGGTGCTGTTGTTTGTAATCAACAAAAATAATTACAAAAATCGCGACCATAACAGCGATAGCAATGACACCCATTATCATAACTGTACACCTTCCTCTAATATTCAGCATTCAAATACCATAAGTACAGAATATCATTGAGGAAAGATTGCGTCTATAGTTATTAGTAGTTTCTCACTCAGTTTGTTTTCGAAATGATTCGAACAAAAAATTGGCCCCTAAGAGATGAAATTTCTCTTAGGGGCCAATTTTTTACTGTCATATAGATCATTCAGAGATGTGAAAAATGCCGGAAGCAGCTGAGACGATCACAAAGATTTCCATAGTAACCATGATAATATAGGGAAAATCTTTTTTACGCAGGTAACCTATCAACAGTGAAATGTAGCCAAGAACTGAGACGCTGCCTAGAAAAGCTAAACCAACTAAATTTAAATAATCACTATGGTTAATCAATGGCAACCAGTTCCAACCACTAGGAGCATGTGTTACCTCCAAGTACTGATGTACATTCAATCCCCAATAAAGTGGCATGTCCGAAGGTTTTATCAGTGGATTAAAAAAGCCACCCATATAAAGAAGAAAGGATATGACCATTATTATAATCCCTGCCCATGAACAAACTAACAAAATACTAGCATATCGATCCTGTTCTGGACTTACTTCCACATTCGCTTGCACCTTGGCCGGTACATCATTTTGTTTACTTGTGTAACTTCTTAAATTAATACTTTCCAATTGTGATTGAGTACTCATAATTCGTTTACCCCCATCCTAATCCATCTAGTAATGATTTCAAACCAGCGAACAATAACATAAGTATCACAACATACCGGATAGATTTTGGCTTAGCTGTTTTTAATAACTTAACGCCTACCCGTGACCCAATCATAATCCCCAAAACAGAGGGAACCGTTATGATAGGAAGCACAGCACCTTGATTTAGATAAATCCAGGCGGCCGAGGTATCTGTGATGGCTAACAACGACATACTAGTACCTACCGCAATTTTAAGAGGTGCCCCTAGAAGTATGTTCAGTACTGGCACGTTAGCCCAGCCAGCCCCAATCCCAAACATTCCGGCTATTATTCCAATACCACTAAAGAGTATCAGTCCCGCTGGAAGTCTCCATATAGACCAAGTGATGTCTTTACCTATTGAAGGCTCAAAATAGGCACCTCCAATATTAAAATAACGAGTTAAAGCATCTGGCTGACCTATTTTAGGGAATTCGCTATTTTTAGAGAAAATGAAAAGTACCGCAATCCCTGTAACTAAGACCCCTAATAATATTTTAAGAATACTTTGTGGTAGTGAAAGTCCTAAATAAGCGCCTCCTATACTTGAGGAGGAGGCAATTAATGCTAGGGGAATAACCAAGCGCAGACTTGCTAAATTTAGTTTTAATAGTTTTGGCGCTGCGGACAACGAACAGGCAAGAGCAACAAACAAGCCCGAACCACGGATGAAATCAAAGTTAAATGGGAAAAAGCTACTGACAATTGGCACAAACAATACGCTGCCACCTACTCCAGCTAACGTAGCTACTATTCCAATTAGAAAGGTAGTGACTAGTAAGGCAAGCGGCCATACCCACCATGGCACTTCAGAGGTGCCAGCTGCTTGAGCCACTGCAACGTTTGTTGCTGCAAATATTGAACTGGCGTGAGTCAAGAAATTATCCATTATTATGTTTGCCCTCCTACGATTCCTCTTTGTTTTGTCAACTTATCTTTTAGCTGACAGTTGGAGCCCTGCGCCGCCGAAATCCTACGACGTGGTTGAACATCTGATAATAAAACATCGGGAGCTTCTCGTCCAAACAGGTACATAAGGACGTAGCAGTCTTCACAATAATTTTGGCCTTTGTAATTGTAAATTTCTCCTCTGATGAGGAGGTCATCACATCTTTCACAATTGACTTTGAATTTCACTAAATTCACCTCTCTCAAAAATAAAAAGTACTCAAGAACAGCGACTTATGTGATACAATTCTATATATTGCAAGTAGCATGCCAACGATAGAACCCCTTAGATTCAGGCTTCTATCGTTTAACCTTGAAATAAGTGCATTAAATGCTACACTATGACCAAATTAAGATAACCTTGTTTAAGCTAATTATCTCCTTGATGCTCTGCTTTAATATATTTATCTAAGCATTTCGATAAATGCATCTTCCCTTCAATAATATGTATCATATGATTCAATTGTTGGATTCTGTCATTAATTGGGGGTTGATCTTGTTGAAGAATAAAAAGGTATTATCCTATTTTAAGCGTAACAGTCTGACGCAACAGATCGTGATCATCATTGCTGCTATCATGCTCGTACCTTTATTAGCGTTGATGTATGACGTTTTTTTCGCTTCGCGGACGGATGAAATTGTATTCTTAGACAAAGAGCAAAGACTTGGGGACTTGGTCAAAAGTACTAATAAAGAATTCTCGAGTGGACTAGAGTCTCTAGGGGCGAAGCCGGACGATATCTCATCAGCTCTGCTTAATAGTGAGTTCACTCGCGTCGTAGAGCCAAAGGTACAAGAGAATTCAGAGATTCGTTTCGGTCTTTATGTACCCCTTACTGAAAAAATCACGGTACTGGGTTTCCTTCATAACTATCGTGCCCTCTCCGAGGAAGAAGAAGCCCAGCGAGAAAGTGAGATATTTGCCAGTACTAAGACCGGCCTGATCGCCACTGCGATGAGTAATGAACCACTCTTTCAAATCTCTGGTTCTTGGAACGATCAAGTGGTTGAATACATTTCTCCAGTTGTACTGAAAGGTAAAGTGGTCGCCATTATGTGGGCAGGGGAGCGACTTAACCCCTTCTTTTACCAGAGTAATTACTTGAGGAAATTACTGCGTTATTTTACCCTTGGCGTACTGGCCTTAGTAATGTTTGGAACCCTGATCATCATCAGAAATATAACTACTGGGGTAGACCGCTTAAAGAAGGGATTAGAACACATGGAGAAGGATATACATCACTTATTACCTGAGATGTCGGGTGAACTGGGTCAAGTGGCCCGAGCCGTCAATCGGATGGCAGTTGGCCTGACCGAAAAGGAACGACTGGAAGACCAACTAAAGCAGTCTGAACACCTTATTGCACTTGGACGTTTAGCAACGGGTGTGGCTCATGAATTGCGCAACCCTAGCGCTATTATCAAACTCTTAGTCGAACTGATGAAGCAAGAGTACTCTCAAATGAGCGGCATAGAGGAATATACAAGGGCCATAGACGAACAAGTAGACCGTCAGGACATGGAAATTCAAGAATTACTGGACTTTGGTCGTCCTACCAAAGTTGCTATTAAGGAGTGTTCTGTCAATGATCTAATCAAAGGGGTCCTCTCTTTTTCAGCCGCAATGTTACGGGGACAAAGAATAACCGTTAACTTGCAGCTTGATGACAAACTTTCTAAGATCTTAGCAGATACCGAAAAGCTAAAGAAGGTATTCGTAAACATCATTGTTAATGCTGCAGAAGCGATGCCTTCCGGAGGAAACTTAGAAATTAGCACGAAAGAAACTGACAACATGATTATTATAAGTTTCGCTGATACTGGAGAGGGTATCCCTCCAGAAGAAAAATCTAGAATATTTGATCCCTTTTATACGACCAAACAAACAGGTACAGGCCTGGGACTATCGATCTCCTATCAAAGTATTCAATTGCATGGTGGGACTATTATCGTAGATAGCAACCTGGACAAAGGATCAACCTTTATTATTAACCTGCCTGTAGTATCACAAATTTGCGACAGGAGTGATCTTCTTGACACCAAGAATTCTGGTCATTGACGATGAGGAGAAAATGTGTTGGGCCCTCGATCGGGCCCTAAGTCAGGAAGGTTATCAGGTGGTCACTGCGACGAGGGGGTTAGAAGGTATTAACTTAGCCCAGAAAACCGAACCTTCGATGGTTATATTGGATTTAAAGATGCCCGACATGGATGGTATTGCGGTCTTAAAAGAGATCAAGAGTATAAATCCTAGTATTCCTGTCATTATGATTACTGCCCACGGGTCCATTGACACTGCCATCGAAGCCATGAAAATTGGGGCAACGGATTACATTACGAAACCTTTTAAGCTAGAAGAATTAAAGGCACATATCAGGCAAGCCTTACACCTCTCAAATCTAGAAAATCAGGTGAACTTTCTACGTCAGGAACTGGGCAAGAAGTATGGGAAAATGGTCGGTCAGAGTGAAGCTATGAAAGAAGTTGTCTTCTTAAGTCGGCAGGTTGCGAAAACCGGTGCAACGGTTCTGATAACAGGAGAAAGCGGAACTGGCAAAGAAGTCGCTGCCGTGGAAATTCATAAAGCTAGTAACCGCTCTGATAAGCCCTTTGTAGCAGTAAACTGCGCGGCCCTTCCAGAACAGCTGTTAGAAAGCGAACTATTTGGCCATGAAAAAGGGGCCTTTACAGGGGCCACCAGTAAAAAGATGGGCCGTTTTGAAATTGCAGATAAAGGTACGATTTTCCTAGATGAAATTGGCGAGATGCCCATCAGTATGCAGGCGAAGTTATTGAGGGTATTACAGGAAAGATGTTTTGAAAGAGTTGGGGGAACGGAAACCATCCATGTAGATGTCCGGGTCATTGCGACCACGAACGTCGATCTTGCCACTGCCATTTCTAACGTGACCTTCAGAGAGGACCTTTATTATCGGTTAAATGTCATGCGTATCATCATGCCTCCGCTTAGATCACGGAAAGAAGATATTCCCCTTCTGGTGAATCATTTCCTGGAGAAATTTGATCCTTCCCGTAGCATAAAAATATCTTCGGTGGCCATGAAAACTCTATCCAACTACAACTGGCCTGGTAACATAAGAGAGCTTCAAAACGTGATCGAACGAGCGCTTATCGTTTGTCAGGGCGCTGAAATTCAGCAAGTACATTTTCCCAAGGAATTACTGAGTAGTTCAGTGGACACTACAACGCCTGCAATAAATCTTACTGAGGGTTGTTTCTCTTTGGAAGAATTGGAGAAACATCTGATTATCAAGGCCTTGGAAAAGCATAATAATAACCAGACAAAGGTCGCTAAATATCTGGGGATCTCTCGTCCAACTCTACTTTATCGCCTGAAAAAGTACGGCATATAATTTATAACTCCTTTTATCCAGTTAGCTCTATAAGTGGGGGCTCAAATTGGGCAAAGATCCTAACGCCAGGGCTGAAACGGTCGACGAAAAAAGCCACTTTGAAACTTGCCTTCAGCGAAAGCGTAGTCTCATCGTGGCCAATGGTTTTTATGAGTGGAAGAAAAAGAACGGTCTCAATCTAAACAGCCTCGTTACCATGTTCGCCCGTTCGAATACGGATCGTATTCTCAACATCAAAGACGAAGATTTTACCGTCTCCAAATTCCCCTGTTTTAGCGTTATTGACGATTGCTTTGATGACTTCATCAGCAATCTCATTAGAAATTACTACCTCGAGTTTTATCTTGGGTAAAAGCTTAGTTGCGATTTCTTGACCTCGAAAAATTTGAGTGTAGCCTTTCTGATTTCCGAAACCCAGAACATTAGAGACAGTCATTCCTTTTACACCAATGTCCGACAGAGCGTCTTTAATAGCATCTAATTTTTCTGACCGAATAATTGCCTCAATTTTTTTCATAATACCTCCACCTTTAATCTATTTTTCACTGTTTGATTCAGTAGAATAAATAATATATTCTACTGAATCAAACATAATCCTTCTTTGTACCTCAGAAAGTGAGCCAAAATCTGGCATATGAGGACCCATGTTTAAACTATAAGTTAGAGGGAAGGTTGGGCGATGGGTAAGTTATTATTCTTTAAAAGGCAATTAAAACAGGCGATATTCTTCTTATTACTTTTTTTAATATTAGCTGGTAGCACTATGCTAATTATCAATCAGACCGTTAAGTCAGTTGGATCAAAATACATCGTTAGCTCAAGCGAAGTTGCGAATGCAGACGCTATTATGGTCTTAGGTGCCTATGTCTACCCAAACGGAACGGTGTCAGCTATGCTGAATGATCGTTTAACGGTAGGCTATGAACTATATGTGCAAGGGAAGGCCCCCAAACTGATCGTGAGTGGAGATCACGGTCGGACGGATTATGATGAGGTTAATTCTATGAAAAGCTTTCTTAAAGACAAAGGTGTACCCAATAAGGATGTCTTTATGGATCATGCTGGCTTTAGTACATATGAGAGTATGTATAGAGCGAGGGATATCTTTAAGGTGCAGAAGGTAATCATCGTCACGCAGGGGTATCATCTTATGCGAGCAGTTTATGTAGCCAGAGCGTTGGGTATGGACGCGTATGGAGTTGCTTCTGACAGACGTGATTATGGACAGGCTATGAAGATGTATAAGCTCAGAGAAATTGCAGCCAGGAATAAAGACTTCTTGTGGGCAAACGTTTTTAAACCTAAGCCAACTTTTCTGGGAGATGAAATACCAGTTTTCGGTGACGGCAAAGCGACAGATGATAAAGGGGTAATAGATGAGTAAAAACACCAAAGCAGCTAATCTCACACGAAGATTAGTTGCTTTTATGAATTGCAGAGTTTAAGCTGTTTTATCCAATCGTTAAACTCCCACTTCTTCTACAAGTGGGAGTGGTACCCCGTCACTCTGCTTCGGTGGGGGTAGACTCCCCCACCGAAGTCTCAATGTTCAACTTTAGTTGAACGAGTTCACTAGATTATTCTTCTGTCTTTTTGTTTACTCCACCTAAATCCACAGGAGCCTCTGTCTTGGCAGACTCTTCACAACCACAATGCCCGTGCTTAGAGGCGTGTTCTCCGTGATGACCGTGGTGACCACAATGTCCAGCTCCTTCGGCATGATGTCCATGGGCATTGTGCATGGTTTTGAAAAACTGATGAATAGGGGAACTGCTGCCATGATGCCCGCAACCAGCTTCCATAGCTTTCTCTTTGAAATTCAGGAACGCCTCAAACGCTTCTAACTTGCTTCTAAGTTTCTCTTTATTCCCCTTAAGGGTCACCGTGTAACCTTCTTCGTTTTCTTTGTAGGTAAACTTAAAATTCTCTAAACTCATAAATACCTCTCCTTTTTGAATCTATTTTAATGTGAAGGAACCGCAAAAATAAGGTCATTCTTATGGGTGAAAACGAGGTCTTCGGCCCATTCTCTTTTGCCCCGCTGAGTTTGAGTTGCGTTTTAAAAATGACGCGAAAGTTAAAGCTGAAAGGACCAATAGCGCCAATCCAACCTGGGGATAGGGGCCCTCTAGGGAAATCACGCCTGAGATTAAGAAGCCGCAGCTGAAAATCGCACCGACTATATGGCTTGCTTGATCCGTCTGATTTTTCAAGAGATTTAGCTCAAAACTCCTAGACGGGTGAATTCTGATCTCACCGTCTTCAAGCTTAGTAATAAGTCGGTTTAACTTCTCAGGCAGAGTAACAACCTCTGAGAGTGTCTTCTTGGCTTGGTCTAGAATAAAACCTTGAGTACCAGTTCCCGATTCTTCCCCCGACAGTAACTCTTCCGCATAGGGTCGAAGCGTCTTGATAAAATCCAGATGAGGATTCAGTCCACCACAAATCCCCACGATCGTTAAAAGGGATTTCCCTAGAAACAAGGTACGAGCCGGAATTTGAAAGGGCATGGAATACATGAATTCTCTTAATTCTAAAAGCAATTCCTCCGAATTAACCTTACTCAGGTTTGGATCATCAAAGACATTCCCTAAGATGACTTTCAGCCCTTTAGCTAAGGTTTGTTTATCTGCATGGGGTCGTAGGAACCCAAGCTTTTCAAAGACGGTCACCATTTGATCAGTGTCTTTCTTGAATAAGGCCATCACGAAAGCCACTAAGTTTTCCCGCATGCCTTTCTCAATTCGCCCGACCATTCCGAAGTCGATGAAGACTAGTGTTCCATCGGCTTTAACGAGTAAGTTACCGGGATGAGGATCTGCATGGAAAAATGCATCACTTAGTAATTGCTGAACATAAGCGAAAATCAACGTATCGGCAATCTGTGTCGGATCTAACCCGAGCCTTTCTAAAGCCTTATAATCATTCACTTTACAGCCCGAGACATATTCCATCGTCAGCACACGCTGAGTCGTGTATTCCCAATAAACTTCAGGGACACTGATTCTAGAGTCATCGGAAAAGTTTGCTCGGAACATGTCCGCATGCTGCCCTTCTTTGATGTAATCCAGTTCATCAAGTGTCGTTTCTACAAACTCATCATAAATCTGTTCCAAATCAACGGACGCACTAAGCTTGGGATATCGCTTGGCGAAGGTCACTATAAAGCGGAGTGCCTTAAAGTCTGTTTGAATAATTGCCTCAATACCTGGACGCAATATTTTAACAGCTACTTTAGTATGAGCTAATATATCCGCAGTATGAACCTGACCTAAAGACGCAGAAGCTACAGGCTCCTGTGAAAAGTTCGTATAAATCTCAGAAATAGGACGACTATATTCTTCTTCAATACGCTGAATGATTTCTTTCGTTCCCACCGGTTTGACAGCATCTTGCAACTTTGCCAGCTCGCTGATGTATTCCTCAGGTAAAACGTCAACTCTAGAACTGAAAAATTGTCCCAGCTTGATCAGCAGTCCGCCGAGCTCTGTCGCCGTATTTGTGAAGGCCACAGCCTGTTTCCGATAAATCGCTTTGGTCTGCTTATGATACTTTTCTACTGTGATAAATCGCTTTTTCTTATTAATCCACCAAATTTGAACTGCGAATTGTAGGAACATAGAGATAATCTTTCGAAAGCGGTGATCCTTAATAAATTTAGTGATAATGGGCATTAGTTTCCTCCCTAGGCGTAAGCCTCAAACATACTGTTGTCAGATTAGGATCAGAGACTAATCATCTTATTGGCTTGTCATCTTCTGCGTCGTCTAAGGAAGAGCTGAACATCTCTTCAAAGAATTTAGCTTTTCGAAACATCATGTCTGCGAATTTTGTTATGACATCTGATTTAAATAAGATGACGACACCTCTTTTTTTATTGCCAAGAACAATTAATTTCTCACCTGGCTGAATGCCGATTTCCTCTCTAGCCTCAGCAGGAATAACGACTTGTCCACGTTCTCCCATAACCGTCGAACCATAGAATTTACCACCATGATGCATCATTCTTATCGCCCCCATAAGTATGATACATCATACTTATCCTACTTGCAAATCATTATTTTTGAACATTATGTTATGAGTGGGATTCGTATCCTTCACTGATAGTTTTGTACTATAGAAATTATCTAAGTACAGTGATATAGTCATTGACATGGATGCCGCATCTTATAAAGCTTCTTTTAATTATATTATAAAAACTTATCAATGGAAAAGTATTATTTACATATTATTAAATTAAGGGCTTGGAACGTGCCTTATATCCCCATGGCTGAGGACAGGGGCTTTACGGCAATCTTCGGTAAACCTATTAAAGTCTGAATGACGTCTACTCCGACCAAAAAAGGCAGGAGTAGACGTCATTCAGACTTTTTGTAATGTCAGTGAAAATTATAGGATGAGCTACCTGTATTTCTTAATATAATCGCTCGTGTTCACTGGGAATCCCTTGGCTTCCAAGCGCGCTTCCACAATCTCTTTGATGATGGAGTAGATAAGTACAAAGAGGGGCACACCAATGATTAAGCCAATAAACCCGAAGAATTTACCACCTATAACGATTGCAAAGAGAATCCAGAAAGAAGAAATGCCCAGGGAATCTCCAAGAATTTTCGGTCCAATAATATTTCCGTCTATTTGCTGCAGAATAAGGATGATGAGAAGGAACCAGAAGGCCATGGTCGGCGATTCGAAGAAGATGATGATCACTGAAGGAATGGCTCCAATGAAGGGACCGAAGAACGGGATGATGTTAGTTACCGCGATGATGAAAGAAACCAGCAGTGTGAAGGGCATACTCACGATGGTAAGGATAATGAAGGTTAATATACCCATAATTAAGGAATCAAGGATTTTCCCACCAAGAAAACGGCCAAAGATTTTTTGGGCGCGTCTCAAAATCTCGAAGATTTTGTCTGCAATCTTCCTGTTGAAGACACTATAGTTGATTTTCTTCGCCATACTGATGAACCGTTCTTTTTCTATCAGCAAGTAGATAGAGATGATGATGCCGAGAAATAGGTTCCAGACGGAGAGGGCGGTGTTTCCAAGGAACGAAATCGCCATGGGGACCAGGTTCAGTGCGAAGTTACTGATATGAACTGCCAACTCGTCCAAACGGTTATTGGTGAAATTGACCACTTCCGGTGGAAGAAGTATATCATTGGATAGGTTTTTGATGTATTCCGTAGAGGAACGGACATAGTCCGGGATGTTCCGGACAAGTCCGGAGAGGCTCGCGAAGAGCTGCGGGAAAATAAAGGCAATGAAGAGATACACCAGAAAAGCGGAAAACAGATACGCCAGGAGAAGGGACAGCATATGTAACCGCGATGCTTTAATTTTTTTCATCGAAGGAAACTGTATCAATTGATTTTTGAAGAAGTCTAAAAAGAAGTTCACGAGATAGGCGATGACGAACCCGTAGATAAAGGGGTAGAGAGCGGAAAAATAACCCGCCAATACTTGAGTGAACTTGTCCAAGCCTGACATGACAAGAAAGAATAGGATACTGGACGCAATGACAATGAAGCTGTACATCGCAATGGTGGTGTATCTCCGGTTCCAATTAATTTCCATTGTAACCTGGTTTCCAAATACTAAACAAATCTGTACAACTAAAAAATTTAGTATCTTCACTTTGCCGACTAAACAAAGCGGTAGCGTCACAGGATTCAGCTACTAAAGTTAATACTTTCATATTAAACGTCCGCCGAGCCTTGGGCGAATCTTCTCCGTCCAAGTACAACAGGCGTGTGGCTGTTAGCCACCCCTAAAGGCACTCCGCACAGACCTTTCAACTAAGTGTCTCTGTGCAGTGGGTTAACTTAAGGTTAATTTCAAGCAATCCCTAGTAGAAGTTTCCTACGCACCAGCCATAAACCAGGCGTGTTCACTTCCTTTTGTTTTTTAAATAGTTTGTCGATTTGTTGCTTTATATTGCTCCATTGTTTCCATTCGTTTACTTGGTAAAATGTCTGGAGATTCTTCTTAGAAATAAGTTTATCTTGTAATAACTGTGGCACGGTTTCTTTTAAGCCGTAACTTCGCCTTGCAATGACGAGAGCTGCTCCATTATGAACATCGAGTCCGTACTGGTGGCAGTATTTATACAATCCAATGGTGCTAGTGTACTGAGGTCTTCCTTTGTTAAATTCTACGCCTCGCCGTAAGCAACGCCTCTCTAACATTTGAAGGAGTGTGGCATACACGAATTGCCCCGATATCCTTGCGAACTTAGCGGTTACATCACGGTCATCCTTAAACTTCAAGTCTTCCGCAGCGATGGCGCATTGATGCTTTTCGGTTTTATTGACCGCATCCCTGACGAGTTCACCACACAGGTTGAGCCTTCGGTTGCCTCGGCAAAACGTCAATTCGTGTTGCTTTAAATAGATAAACATCGCTTTTGTGCCAAAGGTGACGGGCGGAAACGTCTTAGTAGTTAGGAAGGCTGTCCAGTCGTCGAGCTTTCGCTGTCGTTTGGCCAGTTTAGACGTTAAAGATTTAACGTTACGCTCCGAGAGTGTTGGTATGTTAAGCTTTTTCGTTAAGGCCTCTACTTTTTTGCGGTAGTTTCCGCAGTAGAGCTTTACAAGCTCATGCTGAGAAGCAATCGTCTGTCGTACTTATGGGCTACCACCTTCTCAAGGTCGCCCATGTCTTGCCCTTCGAGTTGCCGTTTAAACGAGTAGCGGATGGCAGTACCAAAAACAAGCATCATGTTATCAAGAATTATCTTTTGCTCCATCGTTAGGTCGGTAAGAAGGGCTTTCATCGTTGTTTTCACTAAACTCACCTCGCTCTAGTTCTAACGTTTCTAAGGTTTTCACAATCGTTTGCTTTAGTTTTCGGCCACCTCTAGCTCCATAAAGCCTTGCACTAAAACAGGTGACGATACTGACTAAGTCATTAACCATTTCTTCGTTAGGCTGAAGT
>DASRMA010000067.1:0-9103 GCA_035648155.1 Desulfosporosinus sp. | reverse complement strand
AAACCATCTTCATCCATTCTGCCGATATCACCTGTATGCAGCCAACCGTTACGCAGGGTTTCAGCCGTTTCTAATTGTTTCTGCCAATATCCTTTCATCACCTGGGGTCCTCGGACACATAATTCCCCAATTTCACCCACTGCAATTTCCCGATCTCCCGTCTCCAAATCCATAATGACGTAATCCGTATCCGGGAGGGGTAAACCAATGGAACCAGCACGCGTAGGTCGATCAAGTGGGTTGCAATGCGTAACAGGGGAAGCCTCAGACAAACCATATCCTTCGACTAAGGTTCCTTTGCCATTCGTCACTTTAGCAAATTTTGGGGCTACCTCTAAGGGCAAAGGTGCTGAGCCACTCGTACAGGATTTTATCGCAGCTAAGCAGTCACTATATTCCGCAATCCGGGGATGATTGTTAAGTGCCATAAACATGGTTGGTGCGCCCGGGAAGAAAGTCGGCTTGTGAATGCGAATTGTTTCCAGCACTTGATCAGGGTCAAAGCGAGGTAAAATGATCTGAGTAGCTGCAAGAGATATAGCATAATTCATGCAGTCGGTCATACCGTAGACGTGAAATATCGGTAGGATCGTGAGAATCCTTTCCTTTCCATACTCCTTGTCTGGGTCCCATTCAAGAACTTGAAGGGTATTGGCAATCAGATTATGGTGTGTGAGCATAACCCCTTTGGATACACCCGTTGTGCCACCCGTGTACTGCAAGACGGCAAGATCTTCGATGGGATTAATAGGCGTGCAAGGATAAACCGGCTCATGTTTGATGAGTTCATCGTATGAATACAACCCTTCAGCCGGCTCAACCGGTGCTAAGAAATTAAAGACAACCACCCGTTGTAAAGAAGTTTCCTCTAAGATTTTCCTTACCCTAGGATACAGCATTTCAAGAACGATGATGGTTGTAGCTCCGGAATCGTTCATCTGATACGCTATTTCGCGTTCAATGTACATGGGGTTTGTTTGCACGACAATTGCGCCTATTTTGAGCATGGCGTAGAATGCAATTTCCCATTGGGGACAATTCGGGCCCATCAGTCCCACGCGGTCCCCTTTTTCAACACCGATGTCTGATAAAGCACCCGCAAAGCGGTTAACTCGATTCCCAAACTGCCTATAAGTAATCGTTTGACTCCCAAAAATCATTGCCACTGTATCAGGCATTTTAGCCACTGTTTCATCAAATATTTGACCAAGCGACTTATAGGGATAATCAATGTTGTACCGAACATTAACGGGGTAGCTTTTCAACCAGGGTTTTCCATTTTTCTTCATGCTATTATCTCCTCCTTAATACTTTCCCAACACTTGCCGATTTCCTTTTCCAGGATACTCTTAGTTCATTCCTTCTTTGTCTTCTCTGATACGTTAATCTTGTTCCTCACATCAACCCAAAACTAATTTATCTTAATATTCAGATATATATGCATGTATGCAATAATCATGCCAAGCGTTCAGAAGTATGAAAAATTTATTTTCTTTCATATGCCTTAGGCCTTTGCCATGGACGGACGGATGTTTGTGAGTAGAGCACCGCCAAGGATGGCGAGAGCGAGAAGGGAACAATGAGAGAGCCTTATCTCTGATTCGGAACAAAAAAAACCCCTGAATTGATAAAACAATCCTCAGGGGGTAGTGAACTCGTTCAACTAAAGATCAACACCTGTATAAAAATGATACAGAACGATGATACAATACTGGGGGTTAGTATGTAAAGCACACACACATTGGTCGTGTTTCAAGCCTTGGCTACAGCGACACTAAGTGGTCCATGACTGTCGGGTAGATTAGTGGTGGTTAGCAATCGCTACAAAATTTTCGATTTCTTCAGTGACTTCAGTTGGTTTTTCCTGCATACACATATGCCCAGCACCCTTGATGATTGTTAACTGGGAAATGAGAAGTTTGCTGATTAAGTACTGCGAATATTTCAAGGGAGTCATGACATCTTCGTCTCCCACAATAATCGAACTAGGGACTCTGATCGTTTCTACACTCTGTGCCCTATCGAATTTATTACAGGCCTCAAAATCTGCCCAATAGACAGCTGGGGAAACCTCATTCATTTCCCGCATTGCTTCTTCCCGCTTATTGTCTGGGGTAGATGAGCCATACAAATGATTGACATTCTTAAAGGGCATTTGACCTGCAGCGAGGGTGTCTAAGATCTGCTGGCTTACTTTTAGACGAGCGCCCGTTGCGATTAAAACAAGACCTCTTAATCTTTCCGGATACTTCAGAGCAAACTCCTGAGCGATTGCACCACCCATGGAATGCCCGACTAGGACGAATTTATCCAAGCATAATGCCTCGCTGAAGTCATTAATGAACTCAGCCATATCCGGAATACTAGAGAGCAAGTTCCCCTCAGATTTCCCATGACTAGGTAAGTCCAACGCCCATGAGGTGTATTGGCGATCAAAGATCGACAATTGTTCGGACCACAGCTTGCTAGACCCTCCCGCACCATGTACTAAAACGATTGGCAATGAATTTCCAATCGTACTCTCATAGTGGACTTTAATACCTTTAACAGTTACGTAAGGCACTTGATCGCTCCTCTCTCCTATTCTATTCTATTCCATATCTGCGTAGCTTGTCATAAAATGCTCTTCTAGAAATCCCCAATGCCTTCATGGCGTTACTGCGATTATTATTATATGCTGCCAAGGCCGATAGGATTAGTTCCTTTTCCACCCTAGCGACAATTTCTTTTACTGCGAAAGGCTTCTCATTAGCACCTGCTTGGTCATCTTTTGTGGGAATTATGTGAGCAGGTAGATGATGCATTTCAATGGACAGGCTACTACACACTATGCTTGCATGTTCTAGTATATTTTGCAATTCGCGAATATTGCCAGGCCACTCATAGGCATGGAAAAACCTCACTACTTGGGGAGACAATGTCAGTTCATGACCAACTTCTCTGGCAAACCGAGCAAGAAATGTTTTGGCCAGGAGCAGTATGTCATCTTTGCGATCGCGTAGCGGAGTCAGATTGAGAGGGACGATATTTAACCGGTAGTAGAGGTCACGGCGGAAGGTTCCTTTTTCGATCATACCTTCTAAATCCCGATTAGTGGCCGCTATCACTCGGATATCGACTTTGACGGTCTTCGTACCGCCTACTCGTTCAAGCTCCCGATCTTGCAAGACTCTTAATAATTTAGCTTGCATAGTTAGGCTCATATCCCCTATTTCATCTAGGAAAACAGTACCGCTATGAGCCAGTTCAAACTTACCGAGCTTACCCCCTTTTCGAGCGCCCGTAAAAGCACCGTCTTCATACCCGAATAATTCGCTCTCAATTAAACCCTCAGGTATGGCGGCACAATTTACCTTAATCAGGGGCTTATCCTTACGTCGACTACTATTATGAACGGCCCTAGCCAATACTTCTTTGCCAACGCCACTTTCGCCAAGAATCAACACTGTACTATCTGTACGTGCAACCTTTGCTGCTAACACTAAGGTATCCTTCAAGTGACTGTTTTGTCCCACATATTCCTTGAAAGGCAAAGGAAGTTGCTCCCATTGCTTTGTTTGGTGCAACCCACGGCCTAATCTAAGTACTTCAGTAATGTTTTTAAAGGTAGAAACACATCCAACGATGCTTTTTCCCTTAAATATAGGAGACGAGCTTCCTGCCACATCGATACCTAATGAATCCAAATAGTCTCCGCCGTCCCTGCCCTTGCCAGTTCTCATTACTTCGATGGCTGCGGCTTCCGGTTCGATTTTATTCAGTCTGCGTCCTAAAACTTTCGCAACGGGCACCCCTAGGAGCCTAGCGTAAGCTTCATTAGCATACACAATTGTTGTATGGGAATCTATTACAAGTACCACATCATGAATGTTGTTAAGGATTTCGAATAATTGTTCTCGATCCCATTGCGGAAAATCGCTGGTTGTTACAGCCTGGGTTCCGACACTCATGTTTATCCCCCATTTTCAATTGTAGCCTTTGTAAACAAAATACAGGTATTACCCTACCCAAGCAAATATATAACTGAAAATTCTATTAATATATAAAATATCCCTAATCTCCGCAATTACGTCTACGACTCTGTGTTTGAATTAGGATTTCAATCCCAAAACAGAATTCACTCTTTTTCAGAAAGACAGAGGCTATTAGGTCACTCGCCTAATAGCCTCTGTCTTTACTAATACTAGTTCTCTGTCTTTATGTCAATTATTGCGATGGTACACCTGGAAACACAGATTAGCTTTCCCTCTTCATCTGTAAGCTTAATATCCCAAACCATCGTGGTCCGCCCTTTGTGGAGTGGCGTACCAACAGCCGTTACGATTCCATCACGTTTACCCCGGATATGATTGGCATTGATCTCTAACCCAACTGTATACTGTCTTAGTGGATCTATTAGGTTATAAGTACCAACACTCGCTACCGTTTCAGCCAAAGCCACCGAAGCTCCCCCGTGCAGTAGTCCAAACGGTTGCCTTGTCACCTCATTAACGGGCATGGTCGCTACCACCTTATCCGGCCCGAGTTCAACCATTTCTATCCCTAAGGCTTCCATTAGGGTGCCTTTCAAACTGTTTCTATTTATCATTTTATCCATATTTTCCCCTCCATTAATCTGTCATTATGCCTCAAGGCAGTTAAGCTTCAGTGAAGTTTACAATAAAAGTTAAGACACCCTTGGGTGTCTTAACTTATTTCGAAGAATGCTTTGTCTTAACTAGGCGTGGCAAGTCCCAGAACTCCTTCTTGAGCGGGACCTCATAGGTAATTTTAGTGTATTTTTCTTTATCATACGTTTGACCTCTTAATAGATCAACTAGAAAACGTTCACCACTGGTCTTATCTTCAATAACAACCATGCGACTTGGATTACTCTGTGGTCTTTCCAAAATTTAATCTCCTTATCTATAATAGATTTTCCGAGTCCCTAGTTTAGCGCCCTGTGTTAGTATTCTAGAAATCTAAACAAATCCCTTCTGTTATAATATATCATTTCCAATCTGGAGATAATATAGAAGGAATTAGTGGCGATTAGCCACCGGATAAAATAGTTTACTCAGAAAGTAGGAGCGTGCATGGAAGGTTCTTGGGTATCTCTCTTACCCTTTCTAGTTGTTATCCCGATTTCAGTCCTATCCAAGAAAGTTCAACCGGGCTTGTTTATGGGCTTAATTTTAGGGAGTTATCTTGTTGAGCCAACTCTTTTTGGCGGGATCAAAACAGTCCTCGCCTACTTAGTGGACAACCTAGTAAAAACCAACAATATTCGCATCATCATCTTCCTCTATGTTTTCGCTGGACTCATAAGCTTAACAAAGATGACCGGCGGCCTTAAAGGTTTTGTTAATTTTGTGGGACGGAAAGTAAAAACAGAACGGTCCGCTATGCTACTCATTTGGTTTTCAACAATCGGGACCTTCAATAATCCTAATTTCCGGATCATGACCATTGCCCCCATTATGAAACTCTTAAAGCAGCGATTATCAATTTCTACTCATAAGCTAGGCTTTGTAATCGAAGTAACCTCAAATCCCGTAGTTGTACTAGTGCCAATAGCGACTGCTTTTGTAGGTTACATGGTCTCTTTGACGGGAACAGCCTTGCAGTTAGTCGGTAATGATGAAAGTCCCTATAGTGTTTATATTAGAAGTATCCCCTTTAATTTCTTCTCACTTGTGATTATAGGGATCGGAATTTATTACAGTTTCTTTCATGAATTTGCCAAGGATACCTTGGCCGGAACCGAAGGCCTTAAAGCTCAGCAGGATGAGGAAAAACTTCAGAAGTGTCTACAAGCCTATGAAAAGGAAACTCCAAGCAAACCTTGGAACCTTCTTTTGCCCCTTAGTGTAGTCTTAGTGGGAACTATTTTTTTAAGTTGGTGGGATGGACATGACCAGGCCAATAGCTTTTTCGACGCCTTTATTAAAGCGGATGCCTTAGGTGTTATGTTGGAGGCCTTGTTTATAACGTTGATTTTATCACTTTTCTATTTCCTTATTCAGGGGTTCAGCATTGGGGAATTAGTCACTCATTTTATCGATGGAGGCAATGAAATAGTCTCCGTCATCCTCATGCTCGCTTTGGTCTGGGCTCTATCCGCAGTCTCTGAAGATTTGGGCTTTTCCAACTATATCGCTTCCAATTTAATTGATTGGATACCGCCAATGTTCATCGCGCCAGTTGTTTTTGTCTTTGGAAGCCTGCTAGCTTATTTTATTGGTTCCTCCTGGGGTGCTTGGGGCTTGTTAATGCCTTTGGGAGTAACCCTCGCCCATCAGGCTGGATCTAGCCTCGTCTTAGTCATCGGAGCTGTATTCGCTAGCGGCACGTTTGGGGCTTTCGCCTCCCCGTTGAGTGATAATACGGTCACGCTATGTACAATCCTAGATCTTCCGGTGATGGACTATGCCCGCTCAAAGTTAAAACCGTCGTTAATCGCAGCCGTCATAACAACGGCTTTATATGGAGTTGCCTCGCTCTTGATGTGATCTTTAAGTCTATATATTTAGTCTGGCAACTTAGCAAAAGCCACTTTATTGCAAACAATTACCAAAATATCCTTTTCCTCAATCACTTCGTTTGGCCCTGGTGCAATAACAATTTTATCTGCGCTTTTTTTGATCGCCACCACATTGATATTGTAAACCGCCCTTAAATTCAGTTTTCCTATTGATTTATTGACAAATTGCACCGGAGTAATTATTTCAAAGATGCTGAAATCTAATGACAATTCTATAAAATCCATAAGATTAGTTCTTACCAAATTATTGGCTAAACGAAAGCCCATATCTTGTTCCGGGTAAATAATTTTATCTGCGCCAATTTTCTCTAAAACTTTCCCATGTAGGGCAGATTGGGCCTTAGTAACAACATAGGGAATTCCCATTTCTTTGAGCATCAGCGTAATCAGTATATTTGCTTCGAGATCATCCCCGATCGCTACTATTGCTACATCAAAATTCCTCACTCCTAAAGCCAACAACGTATCCTCATCACGCGCATCGGCCTGTACCGCTTGGGTCACATCCTGCATTATGACCTGAACGGCATGCTCATCCTTATCCATCGCTAAGACGTCATGGCCTAATGTACTGAGAGTTTGGGCTACACTCGTTCCGAATCGTCCTAATCCAATAACCACAAATTGTTTCCTCATTAACTTTTCCTCCTACCCAATCATAATTCGTTCATCAGGATATTTAATGTGGGCCTTCTTATTCTTTTTCTGGGAAAGTACAAACGCCAAAGTTAACGGCCCCACCCGCCCTATAAACATCGTCAAAATGATAGCTATTTTACCAACATCGGTAAGATGGGGGGTAATTCCTAAAGAAAGGCCTACTGTTCCAAAGGCGGACGTTACTTCGAACAGCACTGTGAGAAAATCAGCCTTTTCTGTGAGTGAAAGTATAGACACTATTAAAAAGATTAAGGTTACGCCTGAAGTCGTAAGTGCCCAAGCTTTCTGAATTACTTCCTTAGGTAATGTCCGTCCCTCTAAGACAACATGAGGATCACTGCGATAGGTACTCAACACTGATAACACGAGCGCAATAAACGTCGTTGTTTTAATTCCTCCGCCTGTTGAACCGGAGGAAGCCCCAATAAACATGAGCACCATCATTGAGAGCAATGTTGTGTCATACATACCCGCAATATTGATAGTGTTAAATCCGGCAGTTCGAGGTGAAACCGATTGAAAGAAGGCAGCCAGAACCTTTGTCCCAAATGGGAGTGGCCCTAAGGTCTTGGGATTCATAAATTCCATAGCCAAAATAAACACTGCACCTAATAAAATCAGCACACCGGATACCTGCAGGACTATTTTCGTATGAAGTCTAAATTTTTTCCGGGGACCCAGTAGATCCGCTAAAACAATAAAGCCCAATCCTCCACAAATAATCAAAAGCATGATGGTAATATTAACGATGGGGTCTCCTACATAAGCAGTAAGACTAGAATAATTACCGAAGAGATCAAAGCCTGCATTGTTAAAGGCTGAAATCGAATGAAATACTCCATAATAGAGTGCTTTACTCCATCCGAAATCAGGATACCAACGCAAGGTTAGAATGAGGGCACCGATCGCTTCAATGGCAAAGGAGATCTGCAGAACAGACTTAGTTAATCGAACGATACCTTCGACTGAAACCTGGTTTAACGCTTCTTGCAGCAACAATCGTTCCTTAAGGGTAATTCTTTTTCCTACAATCATGGCAAACATCGTGGCAAAGGTCATGAAACCGAGTCCACCCACTTGAATCAACAAAAGAATGACCCATTCCCCAAAATGCGTAAAGGTGGTCGCTGTATCCACAACCACTAAACCTGTAACACAGACTGCCGAAGTAGCTGTAAAGGCTGCATTCAAAAAAGGTAGGCCAACTCCATCCTGTGTCGATTGAGGTAATGAAAGTAATAACGCCCCAAACAGAATAACTAGAGCAAAACCCAGAACTAAGACTTGAGATGGTGTCATCACTTTTGCAGGTATTTTCAATCCTTTTTCCTCCACGGTTTTCTCCAAACAGATCATTGTTATCTTGATCCAATCGTTTGACTCCCACTTCTATAAGTGGGAGTGGTACCCCGTTACCCTGCTTCGGTGGGGGTAGAATCCCCCACCGAAGTCTCGATGTTCAACTTTAGTTGAACGAGTTCACTAGATTAGGTGCCAAACTAGATTATCATATCATACTCTATGCCAGTCAAAATATAAAGACATAACGGCATATGACTGGTTATTTTTTTGAATGTGCCTAAGTTCTAATACATCATTAATTTATCCAATAGGAGCATATTTAATCGATCCATTTCCAAGGAATCTCGACGTTTCTTGACCACTAGGTCAATGCATAGTATAATGATGATACAATCGACCGCATGGTCAATGGTATCAAAAGGATCTTTCTGTGTGAAAGAAACCTACACGGGTATGATAAGGCTTATTCAACTAAAAGTGAACACGTCCAACTAAGGATTAAGGGGGCTAAATACAAATGAATACTATTGAAATCAAAAACCTTACTAAAACTTATGGCACTGCCAGAGGAATAACCGATGTAAGTTTTAATGTTGAAGAGGGGGAAATCTTTGGCTT
>DASRMA010000066.1:0-12684 GCA_035648155.1 Desulfosporosinus sp. | reverse complement strand
CAATTTCCTCTTCGAACTTACCAGCTTTAATGGCCGCCTCTGCACGATTTTGACTCGTTACTGAATAACGATCTTGTTCTTCGCGGGAAATACCAAACTGATCTGCGATATTTTCAGCCGTTACGCCCATATGAACATTGTTCATGGCATCTGTTAATCCATCGTTAATCATGGTATCAATCATGGTCCCATTACCCATCCGATATCCTGTACGAGCTTTGGGAAGTGCATAAGGGGCTAGAGACATGCTCTCCATCCCGCCTGCTACAACGATATCAGCGTCCCCAGCGATAATGGCTTGAGCGGCACAAACTATGGATTTAATTCCTGAGCCACATACTTTATTCAGCGTCCATGAAGGAACTTCCTGTGGAATCCCAGCTTTTATCGACGCTTGACGAGCGGGATTCTGTCCTAGCGCACCTTGCAGCACGTTGCCCATAATAACCTCATCAACCTGATCAGGAGTAATTCCCGCTCTTTTCATCGCTTCCGCGATGGCAAGTGCACCTAAATCCGCGGCTGATATTTGCCCTAATGCACCTAGAAACGAACCAACAGGTGTACGTACAGCACTTACAATAACAACGTCTCTCATTAATAATCATCTCTTTCATAAATAAAATTAATTTACTCAAACTTCGAAACTAAAACTGTTGTTTGATTTAGCAAAGCGCCTTATAATAGGCGCTCCGCTAAAACATTTAATCCATATGAACGCTTCACGTTGGCTAGCCATCGGATGAAGCAATAATATTTAATCTTTAAGGATCATACTGCTGATTACAATTCTTTGAATTTCATTCGTACCTTCGTAGATCTCAGTAATTTTAGCATCCCGCATCATGCGCTCAACTGGGTATTCACGTGTATATCCATATCCTCCATGGAGTTGAACTGCCATTGTGGTGACAGCCATAGCCGTTTCAGAAGCAAAAAGTTTAGCCATTGAGGAAGCTTTTCCTACTGGTTTATGGGCAGAAGCGAGATAAGCTGATTGATATACTAGAAGGCGAGCGGCTTCAATTTGTGTCGCCATGTCCGCCAGTTTAAAAGCAGTGTTTTGGAATGAAGCAATAGGTTTGCCAAACTGTTCACGTACTTTGGTATAACTGAGGGCTTGCTCATAAGCGCCTTGGGCAATTCCTAAGGCTTGAGAAGCAATGCCGATTCTACCAAAATCGAGCGTCTGCATAGCAATTTTGAATCCTTGACCCTCTGCGCCTAGCAGGTTTTCTGCAGGTACACGAACATCTTCAAATACTAATTCATAAGTGGAAGAAGAACGGATCCCCATCTTTTTCTCTTTTTTACCAAAGGAGAATCCAGGCATTCCCTTTTCGAGAATAAAGGCGGCAATTCCTTTATTTCCTTTGCTCTTATCCATTTGAGCTGTAACTATATACGTGTCAGCATAATAGGCATTGGTGATAAAGATTTTACTACCGTTCAAGATGTAATCGTCGCCATCACGAACAGCCATTGTGCGCGTTCCTGAAGCATCTGAACCAGCCATTGGCTCTGTCAAACCGAAAGCACCTAGTTTTTCACCGGAAGCCAGAGGAGTCAAATATTTTTTCTTTTGCGCTTCTGTGCCAAACAAAGAAATGGGATTGGCACATAAGCTGGCATGGGCTGAAATGGTAACGCCTACGGATGCATCGACCCGTGAGAGTTCCTCTACCGTAATCGCATAAGAGATGTAGTCTGCTCCCACACCGCCGTATTCTTCAGGGAATGTAATACCTGCCAGGCCTAGTGCCCCTGCTTTTTTCCATATATCCATCGAAAATTCTTCGGTCTCATCACGTTCTCCGGCTCCTGGACCACATTCCTTCTCCGCAAAATCACGAACCATTTTACGCATCATGATGTGGTCTTCAGTTAAATCAAAATTCATATAAATCCATCCTCTCATTACTCAAACAAACTTTTATTTTTCGTGATCTATTCACGGTTTCCGCTTATTGAATTGTTATTGGCACTTTGGTACTAGAAGATTAATATTAGCAACTTTCAAAAACAGGTTTACGCCGCTCTAGAAATGCTGTGCAACCTTCTGTTTGATCGTGTGTGCTAAACGAGAGACCGAACACCTCGGCTTCGTAGGCCTGTCCGCTGTCTAAGTCCATGTTAATCCCACGCTGGATGGCACTTTTACTTAACTGCACGGCAGCCGATGCACACCCTGCCATCCGGTTCGCAAGCTTTAGAGCTTCTTCCATAAGAGTGTCTACTGGATAGACATGATTCACCAAGCCAATGCGATAAGCTTCTTGTGCATCAATGATGTTTCCTGTAAATAGTAGCTCGCTGGCTACACCTTTACCCACGAGGCGCGGTAAACGCTGAGTGCCTCCAAATCCGGCCGTCAGTCCCAAGGTTACTTCTGGTTGACCAAATTTAGCAGTTTCACTTGCTAACCGTATATCGCAGGCCATGGCTAACTCGCATCCACCACCTAAGGCGAATCCATTAATAGCAGCGATCACCGGCTGAGATAGGAGTTCAAGTTTTCGAAAGGTTGCTTGGCCTAATTGGCCAAAACGTCGGCCTTCCAAAGCGTTTAGCTCTTTCATCTGAGCTATGTCTGCACCTGCGACAAAAGCCTTCTCTCCACTACCTGTGAGTATGACCACTTTGACACTGGAATCCCTCCCTAGCTCATCGAGCATGGTGGACAGTTCCGTCAGCGTGTCAGCGTTCAAGGCGTTCAGGGCTTTTGGCCGATTGATGGTTAGAACGGCAATCGCACCGTTTTGTTCTAGGATTAGATTGTTATACTCCACGTTTATCCTCCTCATTATCTAGACATGAATCATGTTTTAAATGTACTTTGAATTAGGTTTCGTAGTTATAAAAGCCACGACCAGATTTCCGTCCAAGCCAACCCGCTTTAACGTATTTCCGGAGTAAGGGGCATGGTCGATACGTTTCACCTAGATTTTGATGGAGGGTTTCCATAATAGATAGGACTGTATCCAGCCCAATTAAATCAGCTAAGGCCAACGGACCCATCGGGTGATTCATACCCAGCTTCATAACATTATCAATTGCTTCTACAGAGGCGATCCCTCTGTAGAGGGTACGCACGGCTTCATTGAGCATGGGAACTAGGATCCGATTTGAGACAAACCCAGGAGCATCATTGACTTCTACCGGCGTTTTGCCGAGGTCTAAGCTGAGTGTTTCGATGGCTTTATATACTTCATCACTAGTAGCCAGACCACGGATAACCTCAACAAGCTTCATCATAGGAACGGGATTCATAAAGTGCATCCCGATGACTCTTTCCGGCCTTTTAGTACATGAACCTATCTCCGTAATCGGTATTGAGGATGTATTGCTTGCCAATATCGTATGTTTCGGACAAATGACGTCCAGCTGAGAGAAAATCTGAGATTTAATGGCCATATTTTCCACTGCAGCTTCAATAACCAGGTCAGCGGATACAGCATCTTGCAGGGAAGTTGATTTAGTAATACGGCTTAAAATTATGTTCTTCTCTTCCTCCTCAAGTTTCCCCTTTTCCACTCTACGATTGAGATTTTTCTCAATAAGTGAGAGACCCCGCATAACAAATTCATCTTTAATATCATTTAACATGACAGAATAGCCCGCTTGGGCGGCAACTTGTGCGATGCCTCCTCCCATTTGTCCAGCCCCTATTACCATGATAGTTTTCATCGTATTCCTCCATTTTCTTTAAGATTGCAAACAAATTAAATTTAAGTTGATTGAAATCTTTGCTTGCAACCTAACAGTCATTTATTCCGAATCTATTGAATTATCTTGCAATTTTTATGCCAAAAAGCCATTTCTTCGTACACAAGGTTAGACTATGGCTATTCATAAGGGCTACAGCTCGTATATGTCTTATAATCTTCTAAATTCCCCTAATCACATGTGTGCACTCACGTTTACACCTCAAGGTACTTATCTCACACTTCGCCCGCCATATCCATGTCGCAGTATCATGTCTACTTATGGATACATGCGGCTGTATGTTTACACTTTAACTAATGTAAGTCATATCTTTTAAGTTTCTTGTATAAACCACCCCGAGATAAGCCAAGATTTTTTGCGGTTTGAACTTTATTCCCGTTTGCAGTATCAAGTGCATAGATAAGCGCCTCTTTTTCCACTACTGCAAGAATACTTTCGAGGGACCCTCCGACGAAGGTATGTGCTTCACGTCCGGCAAGGATTTGCAAATAGCTGGGTAAATGTTTAAGCTGAATCTCCGGGCCATCAAGCATGTTGAAGGCCCGTTCAATAATATTTTCAAGTTCTCGAATATTCCCTGGCCAGCGATGTTTCATCAGGACGTTTTGCGTTTCCGTTGTTATATCCGTCACAGTCTGTGCAAACTGAAAATTAAACTTCTTAATAAATGTTTGGATCAGACTTTCAATGTCGTCTTTCCTTTCTCGTAAAGGAGGAATCGTTAAGGTTACCACGTTTAATCGATAATATAGGTCTTCGCGGAATTGCTTGTTTCCAATCATCGTTTCAAGATCACGGTTGGTCGCCGCTACTAAACGCACGTTTATTTTACGAGGTTTGCTGCCACCTAAGCGTTCAATTTCTCGTTCCTGAATAACACGCAACAACTTGGCTTGCATGACCATCTCCATATCTCCAATTTCATCAAGGAACAGCGTTCCTCCGTCCGCCAGTTCAAATTTACCAGGCTTACCTCCTTTACGCGCACCGGTAAATGCCCCTTCTTCATAGCCAAACAATTCGGATTCGAGTAAATTTTCAGGGACGGCTGCACAGTTAACTTTAATAAAGGCACCTTGACAACGATTACTTTTCGCATGAAGTAGTTGCGCAAATAATTCTTTTCCAGTCCCACTTTCTCCCCTTAATAACACAGTAGAGGAAGATGTAGCTACACGCTGGGCAGTTTGCACCAATGAAGCCATTAGGGGATTTTTCCCCCTTAACAGTTCCAGTGCGGAACTGTTTTTTTGCAATATGTCTTTTTTATAGTAATCTAGTTCGTATCGCAAAGAATCAACTTTCTTCGTTAAGGCATATAGCTCGTAAACATCTTTAAAAACAACTTTACCCAAAGCTCCAACTATCTTACCGTCTTGGATAATCGGAATTCTACTGGCGATAATTTCATGACCGTTTAAGTCCTGAATGTAACCATACACAGGTTGGCCTGTCTCAAGAACTTCAATAAATTTCGGATTTTTATATACTTCCGTAATATGCTTACCCATCAAATTAGCGGGCGTTTGCTCAAAAAAACCTGCAAAGGCCTGGTTCGTCATAGTAATAACACCAGCTCTATTAACCACGATAAGCCCATCATAGGCTGTGTTAAGGACGACCTCAAGGGTGCGTTGGAGCTCCTTTGTTTTCTCGTGCTCAATCACTAAATTATCGAGAAAATTTTGGAGCACCGTAATGTCTTGGAATACAGCCACTGCACCCATGAGTTCACCTTGACTAAAAATCGGAGTACGATTGCTTAATAAGACTGTATTATTAACCATCATCTTCTGCCCTAACTCTGCAACTCCTTTTTCAATTACACGGAATAGGCCTGTTTCTGCGAAATGGGAGGCAATAGACTGTCCTAAAAGATCCCGAGCGGGAATTCCCAATATATTAAATACTGCGTCATTTGCGTAAATAATTCGTCCTTGAGTGTCAACTGCAATGATTGCGTTGTTCGTATTATTTAAAATTTCATCAAGGGTGATCGAATCAGTTCGTACATCCATTATCCTTGCCACACCTCCAGAAATTTGCTTTTATATGCATTTATTCGTTAAAAAGACTTAATCACCTTCTTTAATTAACAATTAACATGCATTAGGGCAATTTTTCTGAAAGCACAAAGCATTTCTTAGGGAGAAGTACTTTGTGCTTTGTGCTTTGTATTCACCCGCATATGATCTAAGCTCGCAAATGCTTCGCAACAATCCTCTAAATCTGAATGGTTCCCTGCATGCCTCTGAGCTAAACCAAGTTCATTTTCTCAGCGGTTTCCGTTAGCTCTTCACGGAAATCTGGATGAGCAATAGCAATCAGGGCTTTCGCCCGTTCCTTAGCAGATTTCCCTTGCAACTGAGCTACACCGTATTCCGTAACGACATAGTTTACATCGTTTTTCGAGGTCGTTACTGCAGAACCCGCTGTTAGTATCGGTGTGATCCTCGAAATTGTTCCATTCTTCGCTGTGGAAGGAAGTACAATAAATGATTTTCCACCTTTGGAACGGTTTGCTGACCGTACGAAATCTGATTGACCACCAGTTCCACTGTAAGGGGTGCTTCCCATGCTCTCAGAACAGCATTGACCCAAGAAATCCACTTGAATTGAAGCATTGATAGTCACTAAATTATCGTTCTTCCCAGCAAGACATGGATCATTCGTAAAGTTGACAGGGTGCATCTCCACATGAGGATTGCGGTTCATAAAATCATAGAGATGCTTTGTACCCAAGGCGAACGTTGCTATTACTTTACCTGGTAGGTAGTTCTTTTTACGGTTAGTCACCGCGCCACTTTCAATCAAGGTCAAGATTCCATCCCCGAACATCTCCGAGTGAATACCTAAATCATGTTTATTGGTAAGCTGCATCACGACAGCATCTGGAATAGCCCCAAATCCGATCTGAATCGTTGCACCATCGTCAATTAAGTCTGCCACGTATTTACCGATCGCTTCCTGAACCGGACCAATTATAGGGAGCCCGACTTCCGTTAGTGGAGTATCATCTTCGACAATAGCTGTTACCTCAGATATATGAACTAAGCAGTTTCCATTGGCAAATGGAACATTAGGGTTGACCTCTACGACAACTGTCCGTGCTTCCTTAATCGCGGCCATCGTATAATCGGCAGCCAAACTGATTGAGAAATACCCATGTTCGTCCATGGGAGAGCAAATTGTAAAGACAGTATCAACTGTTAAAAGTCCATCTTCAATCATCCTAGGCATTTTGCTGAAATAATTCGGGATATAATCGATCCATCCTTCCTGCCCCCCCGCCCGTGTTGGGCCTGCAAAGAAAAATGCCACATGTCGAACATGGTCTACTGTTTCAGGGTCAATATACCCGAACCTTCTAAGAGGAAGTATCTGGAATACTTTTACGCCATGATACTCTCGTCGATGATCTGACAAAGCCGTTAAAAGTGCTGGTGGTTCACCAACTCCAGTTGGTACAATAAGAAAATCTCCATCCTGCACTAGCTTAATAGCCTCTTCTGCTGTGCAAAGTTTTTCCTGGTAAAATTCTTTGTAATTCGGCATTTTCCACACCCCTCGTACATTCTTTCAATTGACCCCCGGTCACTGGAAACATACTTCTGCTTTCAGAAGTAACACCTTTAATCTTCGTCCATAGTAAACTTCCATCCACAATAGAACTCTTCCGGATGAGGGTCTGGTGGGCAAGCAATGCAGCTCGTTTTAATTCGAGAATCAATCGTAGCAGCGAATAAAGAGTACTCAACTTCTCCAACTGGCTTACAAGGATGGTCAGGAAGATTTTTTCTTTTTCGGGCAGATTGGACACGACAATCTAACATTTTAAAAATTAAAGTTTTATCGTCGACTCTAGAGCATTCTTGAACATTTAGAAAGGCATATAGTCGAAAGTTTAGTGCTCTTTCCAAGGCGTCTAGTCCCCCATTTTCAGGTAACTCAAGGAATGTCATAATGCGTTTGGCTTCAATGACAGTAAACTTTCGCCAAGCCTCGATATCACGTTCCACCGCTTCATCAAGTCCACGCACTTGCTCAATGGCTTGAAACCATAGCCCATCGTGTGCTAACCAACGTTTGGCAAAGTCTTCTAGTAGTTCAAGAGCTTGTTCTCGTGTTAAATCTTCTTTAGAGTTTAACATAATATTTCAATACCTCCTCTTCGATTTAAAATCAAAAAAAATAATTAGTAATTGTTCAATTAAGGTAATCATAAAAAGCTCGAAAATTCGAGCTTTTTATGATTTAGAAACTTGATGAAAAATAGTTCTTATACGCCAAGCTTCTTAGCAGGAGAAGGAGCCGAAGCAGCAGGAACAGCTTTTTTGATTAGACCCCAAGGCTTACCAAGAGGTAATACTTCACGGCCGTAAAAGTTCTTAAAAAATATTGCCCCTGTAGCATAGAAACCAACTATGGCGATAAGAAATTCAGACCAGGCAGCTAGTTTTGCAAACAAAGCGACAGGACCCATTTTAAATGATACTCCAGCAAGAGTGAAGAATAGAACGTCTATGAGAAGTAATATTAAAATAAAAGGGAAGTTCGTTTCAAAAGCAGCTACAGTGATAAACAGAGAGAAAATAAGATAACCAACAAATACTACACCCAACATTCTAGGATCAACTGCAGCTTTCATGCCTTGTCCAAGCATCCCATTCATAGTTCCCCAAGAAAAAGCCATACCGACCCAGAAAAAGCCATAAAGGCCCAAAACTGTACCACCGAATACGTTATTCTTTTTAAAGTCAATCATGGCAGCCAAAATTTGAACAAACCCACCCAACAAGGCTGCCCAAACAACAACTAAAGCGGTTGATTTAGCATCAGTAAAGCCTAATTTGGCAGATGAAGCCACGAAACATACCAACGACAAACCCATAACTCCAAACGCTGTAGGATCTGCACCATTATAAGCTACTTTTACTTCTTGAATACTCATTAAGTTTCCCCCTCAATTTATGATAGTTGATACGTAAAAATTATAATAAATCAGCGCAAATTACTAAATTCTCATTCTGCCCCCCATCTAAAATGTTCTCTCCATAAACGGCCTGCATTAGGCTATTCTAGATCTAACCAATTGTCGCAATTCCCTCACCTGAAAGTTGTCCATGTTATTCTAAATGTTCTAACTTTTCTAATCCCACAGTTTCGGCCTTTTGCCCTTATGAACCTTAAGTCTTTTACCTCCTCTTCTATTTCATAACGTTAAAATTTAATTAGTTTGTATATTCTGATATATTCGCGACTTGGAACTGAATTCCTTTTTAAAAAAAAAATTTTTTCTGACCTGCAACCCTGATTCCAGTGCAAAAACCCCGAATTATTTAAAAAGTTTACTGGACCGTCGAAAAAAGTTGCTAATATCTATACTCCGCCAACAGAATGAAACCTTAAAACCCGCTTACTATAAGGGTTTCAGAAATAGAGTGTAATCATCAATTTGCGTTACGATGGTAATTAATCCTTATGAATGAAAACTTATTTTCATTTTGAGGCTTTCTGCACCAGATCAACCCTACATTAAACAAATATCCTCCCACCGAAGTAGGAGGATAGGATATTATTTTTATTTATGAAATATTAGTCATGGCTTCAATAATAGCAGCCGCCATCTCCTTAGTACCTGACTTCCCACCTAAATCCGGGGTGACATAATCTCTTTGTCTCAAAACATACTCGATCCCTTTCTCAACCCGCTGGGCTGCTTTCACATATCCCAGATATTGAAGCATCTCTACTCCCGATATGAGCATTGCGAGGGGATTAGCAATATTTTTGCCTGCAATTTCAGGCGCACTTCCATGGGCCGCCTCAAAAACAGCGTACATTTCTCCAATATTTGCCCCCGGTGCAACACCTAGTCCGCCGACTAATCCGGCGACGAGATCTGAAATAATGTCCCCATAGAGATTAGGCAAGACCAACACATCAAATTGCTCAGGTATCTGAACTAAATTCATACACATCGCATCGACTATACGGTCGTCACACACAATTTCAGGGTAATCACGGGCAACGGATTTTACGCTTTCCAGGAAAAGTCCATCACTCAATTTCATGATATTAGCTTTATGAACGATAGTCACTCGTTTACGCCCTTCTCGCCGAGCTAATTCAAAACCATACCGCCCAATTCGTTCTGAGGCTTCACGTGTAATAATCTTGATACTTTCGGCAGCATCTCTGCCAACCATGTGCTCAATCCCCGCGTAGAGGTCCTCAGTGTTCTCGCGGACAACTACAATATCAACATTTTCATACCTCGAAGAGACATTCGGTAAGTTCCGTAGATGTCGAACATTGGCATAAAGCTCTAATTGTTGACGCAAGGTGACATTGACACTACGAAAGCCTTTCCCGACTGGGGTTGTAACAGGTCCTTTTAGCGCCACTTTGTTGCGTCGTATAGTCTGTAGAACATTCTCCGGCAAAGGAGTTCCGTACTGAGCAAGACAGGCTTCGCCAATTTCCACTATTTCCCATTCAATTGGGGCTCCACTAGCCGTAATGACGCTTTGAGCAGCCGAACTAACTTCTGGCCCTATTCCGTCTCCTGGTATTAATGTTACTTTTATTGACATTGATGTACTCCCTTTCGTGATAACCTATACTTTCTGACGAGTGAGAAAAAGATGGCCTATACCGCCTCTTTAATCTCTAAGCTTATTTGATCTCGTGTTTCATCATATCTTCATAAATGTACACAAGTTCCTTATCAAAGAGCGAACGCTTCATGTCGACTGCCAACGCTCTGACCCTTTTTAACATTTCAGAGGCTTCTTCGTCCGTCATCGCTTTTCCATACTCAATCAGGAATTTCGCTTTGATGGACGCAGTCCCCGAGTGTTTTCCAATCACGATCTGACGTTCAGCTCCAACATCTTCCGGACTGAAAGCTTCATAAGTTCTAGGATCCTTCATGGCCCCATCGACATGAATCCCAGATTCATGTGCAAACATGTTACTACCTACAATGGACTTCCAGGCAGGAAGCGTCCGACCTGAGGCTCGAGCGACATATTCAGAAACCTCTACAAAGCGTTTGGTATCAAAGCTTAAATCAGTATCAAGTAAGTGCTTTAAGGCCATAACCACTTCTTCTAAAGCTGCATTACCTGCTCGCTCGCCCAAACCATTCACCGTAACCCCAACATGCGTTGCTCCCGCTTTTACTCCAGCTAGCGCATTGGCTGTTGCCATCCCAAAATCGTCATGAGTATGCATTTCAACGTCAATACCAGCTTTTTCGATCAGGGTTTTAATATTATCATATGTCTTGAAGGGATCCAAAATCCCCACCGTGTCACAATAACGCAAACGACTGGCACCCGCTTTTTTGGCTTCTTTCGCAAATTCCACGAGAAAATCCATATCTGAGCGTGAAGCGTCTTCCGCATTGACGGATATATACAGCCCTTCACGTTTAGCAAAGGTTGTTGCCTTTACCATCCGTTCCAAAACGTCATCACGGGTGGTCATGAGTTTATGCTCAATATGAATATCTGAAGTGGAAATGGAAATTGCCACAGCATCGACACCACAAGCCAAAGAAGCTTCAATATCTGAAATTACCGCGCGATTCCAGCCCATAACACTCGCTTTTAAACCTAATTTAGCAATGTCACTAATGGCTTGTTTTTCATCGCCGCCCATGACCGGAACGCCTGCTTCAATCTGATGGACTCCAAGCTCATCAAGCAAACGAGCAATGCGTAATTTTTCTTGATTAGAAAAAACAACGCCTGCCGTTTGCTCTCCGTCGCGTAACGTGGTATCCACAATTACTAAATGTCTCATTAGTCAAACTCACCCCTTTTTTTAAACTGGAAAAGATCAATTCAACTTAGTATACCAGTATAGCTCTATCAATCTTATACTAGCATAATACCTCTCGAGTTTGTAGGTTATCCATCTGTTTATACTGTATACTTTTAAGTGAACTCGTTCAACTAAAGATCAATTGCAAATCTGAAAACCTTGTCTCTAAGCTAATTTCTCCTTGAGCAACTGATTGACAAGCCCAGGATTTGCCTGTCCTTTGGTAGCCTTCATGATTTGTCCAACGAGGAATCCAATTGCCCTATCTTTTCCAGCTCGATAGTCCTCCACCGATTGGGGATTGGCTGCAATCACGTCGTTAATAATTCCAAGGAGCGCTCCTTCATCGCTAATCTGCGCGAGTCCTTTTTCGTTGACAATCGTGGCAGCATCCTTACCCGTGCTGTACATTTCTTCAAGGACACTCTTAGCAATCTTTCCACTCAAGGTTCCTTTATTGATAAGTTCGAGAAGCTCCGCTAATTGTTTGGCCTTAATTGGAGAATCAAGCACACTACATTGGTTTGTGTTCAGCAGACGAGTTAAGTCGCCCATCACCCAGTTCGCCAACGTCTTAGCATCTCCATAGTATTCTAAGGCCGCATCAAAGAAGTCCGCCATAGGTTTTGCCTGCGTAATGACCGCTGCATCATAAGCTGGTAATCCCAACGCCTGCAACCGGGCACAACGCACGGTAGGAAGCTCGGGAAGGGTCTTACGAATTTTTTCCACCCAGTCTCTATCGATCACCAGAGGAGGTAGATCGGGTTCTGGGAAGTACCGATAATCATGCGCTTCCTCTTTAGATCGCAGCGATAACGTAATTCCCTGTCCTTCATCCCAAGTGCGCGTCTCCTGAACCACTTTTTCACCTGCATTAAGCTTACGTGCTTGACGAGCGATTTCATACTCCATGCATCGACGAACGGAGCTATAGGAATTTAAGTTCTTTGTTTCTGTACGGATTCCTAAGGTTTCCGTCCCGAGGAGCCTCAGTGAAACATTGACATCAAAGCGAATCGAGCCTTGTTCCAAACGGCAATCCGATACCTCAATATACTCCAGGATCTGAACCAATTTTTCAAGATAGGCAAGGACTTCCGGAATTGAACGTAGATCCGGCTC
>DASRMA010000065.1:0-13849 GCA_035648155.1 Desulfosporosinus sp. | reverse complement strand
ACAATAGTGAATGGAGCTCGATTATGGGCTCTTTTTTTATGCCCAAATATAGTAAAGGGCAGTGATCACTGTGGCCATAGCAGCTCAAACAAACACACTCACGATACAATAATGGTTTATTTGTCATTTACCTCTATTTTGTTCCTTGGTTCCTATAAGGCACTCGACTAATTTTTTGTTGCTAATGAACTTCTCATTGTTGCCTTGCTGTGACGGCGATACCTCAAGTACGTATGTTATAATGCTATTATGAAAACTAAATTTATGGAGGAAAATATATTTGAGGCAGAGTGATGCATCTATGTTTATTCTTGATTCACAAAAACAAACTTTTAACACGGAAACGGTATTGCTGGGCTTGCTCTAGGAGTGGGACTAGCCCGTTTACTTTAATCCTAATTTAAGTAAAGTCATTCCCATTTAGTATTGAATTACAATGTAATAGTTTGAACTAAGGATGTTTTAAGCATGGTGAAAGGAAGTGTTACGATGTTAGGTAAAGCAAAGTTACTTAAGGTTTATGTGGGTGAAAGCGAACGATACAAAAGTAAGCCCCTTTATCAATATTTAGTTCATTGGCTCAAGGAAAAAGGGATCAGTGGTGTAACCGTTTACCGAGGAATTGAAGGGTACGGTGCGGATAAAGTTCTCCATACCGCTCGTCTCTTAGAGCTATCGTCTGATTTACCCATGATATTAGAAATTGTAGACGTAGCAGAAAAGATCGAGCTTCTGATCCCGGAAATTTGCGCAATGGTCCCGAAAGGCTTAGTTTTCGCTTCAGATATCGAACTTTACAAACTCGGAAAAGAACTGTAATGTCACAATCATAAAATTAAATTGTAAGTGGGTTTGGTATAAGACATAACAAGAATGGAGAGCCTCGCCCCGTTGAGCTCCCCATTCTCATTATATTTAATGGGTGAATTTTATACTAAGGCACATTCAAAAAAATAACTAGTCAGTATGCCAGTCTATTTCGTGTCATAAACTGCGTCGGCATGTTCACCTAAACCCAGAAGTCAGAGGTCAGAAACCGCATGGTATCAGATTGGGGTATTCCTTTCTGATCTCTGGCCTCTGTCATCGGGCCTCTGGAGACATACCTCCTTGTCTGACGCAAACTATCCATGGCATCTTTGACTTGTTATTTTCTTTCATATGCCTAATACCATCCACGGTGGGGATATGGTGCGTAAGGATACGGCCGATAAGCATAAGGACCAGGACCAGATGGGTAATAACGAGGTCTTTCTAAAGCAGCCCCTAAACCTAAACCAAGAGTAAATGGAAGAAATCCAAAACCAAACATAAGATCAACTCCTTCTACATAATTATTCCAGGACAGGGAGAGTGCTTTAAGCTCTCCCTTTGTAAATAATAAATTATTTTTTTAGAAGATCAGACCTAAAGCGATAAGAATCAAGATAGCAACAGCTATAACTCCTACACCGACGCCAGTACCAACAACTGGGGTGACAGGGTAAGGGTGGCATACTGGCTGAGGGCAACATGCTGAGTGCATTCCTTGGTTCATTTGACCATAATTCATTCCGTACATAAGAAGTTTCCACCTTTCTTTAATTTAGAATACTATTCCCATAGCGATCAGAAGAAGAATTATAACTACAACTGCTGCGATCCCAGCACCAAAGCCACGTCTTTCTTCAGAGCGACAATCATCACGATCAACGTTACCAAATCCCATTTGTTTTTCCTCCTTTGTTTAGGTTATACCGCATAGTATGCATAGCGTGGAAGATGTGGAACATTATGGTAAAAGTGTACATGCTATGATTGCATGTCCAAAAAGGTTGCAACAATTTAGTATGAGCTGGGGACGTGTCGGTGGTACTTGTTTAAAATGTAGGAGATGTATCAAAACAACGGTGGTCGGACCGGGATTGTATTTGTGTCCGAATGGAAAGTCGTATTGAGTGAAGGAATTTTGCCTTTTAACTGGGTAGCTTTCTGGTTGTTGGTCATATTATTGCCTGAGTACCATCCATTAAGAAAACAGTGCTCTACCCCAGTCTGGACTTAATGCTCGGTATCCTCAACCTAGTGAAAAAACAATAAGACAAAGGCCGCAAGCGAATTTTCGCTTGCGGCCTTTGTCTTACACTAGTTCAATCTGCACGATTAAGAACTATGCCGACCATTTCTTTATCATAAGCTTTAACAATATCGCTCCTGGTCAGGATTCCAATCAATTCCTTGTGATTCTTCGGGTTAACGACAGGTAAATGACCAATATCATACTTCTGTAATATGCCAAATACATCATCAATTGTTTTGTCTGGATAGGTAACGACTAGTTTGCTCGTGCTAATTTCAGATACTGGGATTTCCATAATTCCCTTAACCGGTATATCTCGAATATCTTGCAACGTTATAATTCCTGCAAGCTCTCCCTTGTCATTAATAGTAGGGAATCCATTGTGTTTACCGTCATGCATCATCTGAATTACGTTTTCAATTCTCGCATCTTCATGAACTACAGCTACAGGAAATGACATTACATCGGATACTTTAATCAGCTTCATAATATTGACATCTCGCCCATCCTGGAGATTCACCCCTCGGCGGAGTAGCTTTAATGTATAAATATTACCTTTTTGCAGATATACTCTGCTCAGATAAGCAAATACATTAGTACTAAAAACCACTGCTATCATTAACGGTAATACAATATGATAATCACGAGTCATCTCAAATATGATCAAAATAGCTGTTATAGGAGCTTGAGTTGCACCTGCGACTACTGCACCCATTCCGGCAATGGCATATGCCCCAGGGTTCCCAACAATAGTGGGAAATGCTCCTTTAAGAATAAGTCCAAATGCTCCACCTAGCGCAGCTCCTGCAAACAAAGATGGGGCGAACACTCCGCCTGAATGCCCAGAACCGAGTGTAAGGGAAGTTGCCACCAATTTTACAATAACTAGCATTAACAAAGTTCCCAATACAAATTGACCATTAATAGCTTGACCGATGCTTTCATACCCTACCCCAAGAACCTGCGGAAATTTGAGGCCAATCAAGCCTATGATTAAGCCACCGAAAACAGGTTTAGACCATTCTGGAATTGCTTTTATCGCATCAAAGAGGTCCTCGGTCGCATAAAGTGTTTTCACAAATATAAAAGCAATAAATGCAGAGATAATACCCAATACTGCATAGAAAATCAACTCTATCGGACTATGCAAAACAAAAGCCTGAACGATAAAAGCCGGCGCATCTCCTAAAAACATTCTCGATATGGCCGATGCAGTTACAGAAGAGATGACAATCGGTACGAACGTCGTCGATTCAAAATTATCTAGAATAATTTCTTGAGAAAACATCACCCCAGCAATTGGGGCATTAAATGTTGCTGAAATCCCAGCCGCTGCACCACATGCAACGAGCATTTTCACTTTATCATCTTTTAACTTAAACCACTGACCAAGGACAGAACCAATACCAGAGCCCATTTGAATAATTGGTCCTTCGCGACCAACCGAAGCACCCGCCCCAATTGAAGAAGCAGAAGCTATTGCTTTAACAAAGATTACACGCATTCGCATACGGCCGCCTTTTAAAGCGACAGCTTCCATCACTTCAGGAACCCCATGTCCCTTAGCTTCTCTCGCAAAAAAGTAAATCAAAGGCCCGACAACAAGGCCGGCTAAAGCCGGTATCATTATGACCCACAGCCCCCCTGGCATAAAGCCAAATAAAATTTTTCCCACACCGTAAAATCCGAGGTGTGACCAACCGATCATAGAACGGAATAGAACAGCAAATAGCCCTCCCAATACTCCAACCAATATGGCAAGAGCGATCATTAACCATGCACCGTAATTGAAACGTCTTTGAGTACCATCCGATTTCACATTAGTCATTGTTTATAACCTCAATCTACTTTATTTTGCAATAGTTCTTTTTAACAGTAGCTTAAGAATTCAATCAGGTATCATAAGATTCACCTCCGCACGAAATTTTATTTTTAAAGGTTTAAGGTAAAATATAAAACCAGTTAAGTTCAGGCTATTCTAAGCAAAGCTATATCAGAATGTAAAGCTCCTTAATTCCTCAAAAATATACTAAATAATTGCAGTCACAAATTTTAGTTTAGCATCATTTTTTAAGCAATGCAAACAATTTATTCATTACTCCTCCTGCGAGGATAAACCTGTAGCATTTCAGTTAAAATATTAGTAACATTTTAACTAAACCGAACTGACCTGATGTGGTAAGCTGTAAGGATTAAGCGATCTGCAAAGGAATGGTGTTAAACGAGAGTCCTTATTCTTTATTTTAGTGGCACAGGAAATACTGACTACGTCGCAAAGTATTCACAGAGGAAGTTAGAAAGCCACTCCGTTGATTCGGACTTAAGGCATATGAAAGAAAATAACAAGTCAAAGATGCCAAGGAGACCGGCATACTGACTGGTTATTTTCTTGAATGTGCCCATGCTCGGATTAAAACTATATTACCTGAGAAGAGCGCTGACTTTGACTTATTAATCGTTGGATTTCCTGTCTATGCGAGGAGGCCTCCGGAATCAAACGACTAGCATTTAATGTTTGACGGCATTTATGTTAGAGTTATATAGTTAGGTGGGTTTTTCTAAAATACATCAGCAAAATGAGAGGAGACTACTTGTGGAAAACGAACTACAAAAAAAGTACGGCCTTTTGACTGCTATAGCAATGGTTGTTGGTATTGTAATTGGCAGCGGCGTATTTTTTAAAGCGGAGAAAGTTTTAACGGCTACTGGTGGTAATCTTCCACAGGGTATCTTGGCCTGGAGCATTGGCGGACTAATAATGATTGTGTGTGCCTATGTTCTCGCAACGTTGGCCACTAGATATGAGAAAGTGAATGGCATTGTTGACTATGCTGAAGCTATGCTTGGCGGTAAGTACGCTTATTTTTTTGGTTGGTTCATGGCTGCTATATATTATCCAACTCTAACCGCAGTACTTGCATGGGTTTCTGCTAGATACACTTGTGTACTACTAGGATGGAATATAGTAGGCGCTGAAGCAATAGCCATTTCTGGTTTTTTTCTGGTCGGAAGCTATGCTTTAAACGCCCTTTCTCCAAGGCTTGCCGGTAAGTTTCAGGTCTCCACCACTATGATCAAGATTATACCTCTTGCTCTGATGGCAGTTGTCGGGACAATCGTCGGCCTAAGTAACGGTATTTTGGTTAGTAACTTCACTAGTGGGGTCATTGCTAATGTACCTACCGATTACCCACTTTTTACAGCTGTTGTTGCTACCTCTTTTGCTTATGAAGGGTGGATTATAGCAACCAGTATTAATGCTGAACTGAAGGATGCAAAGAAAAACCTGCCTTTGGCACTCACCTTTGGAACCCTGTTTGTTGCTCTGACTTACATCCTGTATTATATAGGACTTGCTGGGACTGTTAGTAACAGCGTTATGATGAAAGGCGGCGAAGCCGGAGCAAAGCTTGCATTTTCCACGGTATTCTCTAATCTGGGAGGTACGGTTCTGTACGTATTCGTTGTAATTTCTTGCTTGGGAACTTTAAATGGTCTGATGATGGGGTGCACCCGTGGATTCTACTCCTTGGCAGCCAGAGGTATGGGCCCAGAACCAAAAGTTTTTAAGAGCATCGATATAAACACCAATATGTCGACTAACTCCTCTATTTTAGGGCTTCTGCTAAGCGGAGTGTGGCTTTTGTACTTCTTTGGTTCAATTCTGACACCTGTTTCTTGGTTTGGCCCTTTTAGTTTTGATAGCTCTGAACTTCCCATTGTTACCATCTATGCCATGTACATTCCCATTTTCATTATGATGATGGCAAAAGAGCAGTCTCTGAACTTTTTTAGACGTTTTCTCATGCCGTCGCTCGCAATCTGCGCCTGTGTCTTTATGGTGATTGCGGCATGCTATGCCCATGGCATGGCAGTATTGTTCTACCTTATTATTTTTAGCGTTATTATGGCAATTGGTATGATTCTAAAATAATCCAATCTCTTAACATTGACCCCTTACTCCTTCATGCATAAACTTCAGAGGCGAAGAAAAACCGCTATGGATGCCTATGTAAGATTTAGAAATGAAATGTTATTGTACAAAGTAGTAAGCTAATATAAGATTAGTTTAATTACCTAATAAAAAACAAAAGATAGGGTGGTAAAAAAATGGAAGATCGTGAGCAATGGGGAACAAGGGCTGGCTTTATCTTAGCAGCTGTCGGGTCCGCTGTTGGCCTAGGAAACATTTGGCGTTTTCCGTATGTGGCCTATGATAATGGTGGCGGGGCATTTTTTATTCCGTACTTATTTGCACTTTTAACTGCCGGTATTCCACTTCTTATTATGGAATTTACAATGGGTCATAAATATCGTGGCTCCGCACCATTATCTTTCGCACGCATAAATAAGAAAGCAGAGTGGATTGGTTGGTGGCAAGTAGCCATCGCTTTCGTAATTTCTACCTACTATTCAGTTATTATTGCTTGGGCGATGGCTTATACTTATTTTGCAGTAGGATTGCAATGGGGAAAAGATACGGGTGGATTTTTAATGGAGCATTATTTACAGCGAGTTGATCTTGTTAATGGGGCAGCGATCGGTTCTGTTGGATCGATAGTTCCAGGAGTCTTTATTCCTTTAATTCTTGTATGGGCAATTACTTTAGGGATATTGTTTAAAGGTGTTAAAAAAGGGATCGAAAAAGCGAATCGCATTTTTATTCCAACATTACTTGTAATGTTTATAATCATTGTTATTCGTGCCCTTACATTAGAAGGCGCTACTCTTGGTCTAGAAGCATTGTTTAAACCGAATTGGAGCAAAATTGCCTCCCCTGGAGTTTGGGTAGCAGCTTATGGGCAAATTTTCTTCAGCTTATCTATTGCCTTTGCTATTATGATAACTTTCAGTAGTTATTTACCTAAGAAATCTGACATTAATAACAATGCCTTCATTGCAGCTTTTTCTAATTCTAGTGTAGAGCTTTTGGCAGGCTTTGGTGTTTTTGCTGCATTAGGATTCATGGCTACAAAATCAAATGTTCCTATTGAAGAGGTAGCAAAGGCAGGTATTGGGTTAGCGTTTGTCGTCTTTCCAGAGATAATAAACTCGTTCCCAGGTTTCAACGGACTCTTTGGTGTTTTATTCTTTGGCTCGCTAGTTTTTGCAGGGCTGTCGTCATTAATTTCTATTGTAGAGACGTTCATTTCAGCGGTACAAGATAAATTCAAAGTATCACGCACAAAATCGGTAATGATCGGTGGCGGTCTTTCGGCACTAGTTTCGATTCTATTTGCAACTCAAGGAGGATTATTCTTCTTAGATGCTGTAGACTACTTTATTAACACATTTGGTGTTGCATTATCAGGACTTGTCTCTGTTATTACTATTTCTTGGTTTCTAAAAAAGTTAAAGCCATTCCAGGAGCATGCTAACAAGACTTCAGACTTGCGTACAGGTTTATGGTGGAGGGCTTGCTTAGGTATCGTGACACCAGCAGTATTAGGATATATGTTCGTCCTAAATCTTATCAATAATTTAAAAGACAATTACGAAGGTTACCCGACTTCATTTCTTATTTATGCAGGTTGGGGAGTAGTAGTTGCTACGATTGTTGTGGCCTTTATTTTGGCCTCTCTGAAGTGGGGAGCAAAAGATATGGAAGTACCAGCATACTCTGAAAATATAGGAGATGATGATTAATGAGTACTAGTGCAATTGTAATGATGTTTGTCGGTATAATTATCATTTGGGGAGGACTTGCAGCAAGTATTTGGAATGCTGTAAAAGTTTCTAAACAAAAATAGCTAGTTAAACTACGATAAGACGTTAGGCATATGAAAGAAAATAACAAGTCAAAGATGCCAAGGATATTTTGTGTCAGACAAGGAGGTAGGTTTACCTCATAGCGGGCTATTAGGTTTACCTACCGACGCAGTATGACGCAAAATAGACTGGCATACTGACTTGTTATTTTTTTGAATGTGCCTTATTAAAGCAATGGAAAAAAGAGAGCTTACTCAAGTATACCCTATAGACTCACTATGAAATGCACCCTACAGGGTAGACTTTTTTAGAAGTCTACTCTATAGGGTGCATTTCACTCAAATTATAGCTAGTTTAATAAGATTTACTTAGAAAATCAAGCCTAATGCGATAAGAATCAAGATAGCAACAGCAATAACTCCTACGCCAACTCCGTGACCAACGCCTTGACCAGCTCCAACTCCATACCCGTACATAAAATCACCCCCAAAAATATTTTAATATATTTAGAATACTATTCCCATTGCGATCAGAAGAAGAATTATTACGACGATTGCAGCGATTCCTGAGCTCATGCCATTTCCCATTTGCATTTCCTCCCTTTCTGGTAATACTTAATTATATGCATAGTGTGGGATATATGGAACTATATGGAAATAAACAAAAATATTGTTTTATAGAAATTATTATTTTACACTCTGGAGGAACGGCTTTTGGTTCTCTTCTTCCCCATCGCGCAACTCTTAAGGGACTGTCTCTTCATAGAAATTGATTTTCTATGTGAGACAGCCCCGTATTAGACCTTATTAAGGCAAAGAAATTTCTCAGATCATAGTTTATGATAAATGCAAACATGCCCACCAAGGTTAGAACTAAAATTATTTTTTGGCAACAAGGAAAACGGCAGTTTGATAGAGAAAGATTAATGTATGCCCATCTTATTGACCTTACGCAAACTAATAAAAAGTGGAGCTGTTATTCCTATGTCTGAGGAACCTTAGCCTCCACTTTTATGCTATTGGAGTGGACGAGTGTATAATGAAAGGAGAGAAGTACTTCATGAAGTTTAGTACTAAAGTATGAGATATTTTAATTATTTGATGGAAGAAGATAGGGAGGCCATCTTCTTTAAGGCACCGGAACCTTTCGATAACAACACACCGCGAGCGTTTCTTGCGTATGCGCTTGGGGCCACGCTTTATATGCCTGGGACAAGAGAAAGTATAGCGGAAGATATTATTTCAAAGAAAAACACAGGATTAACTTCGACGGTACTGTGCTTAGAAGATTCAATTGGAGATTCGGAAGTACCCTTTGCAGAAGAGAATCTAGCGACCCAAGTGAAGAAGATTTACAGGGCGACAAGTAACCAGGAGATTCAGCCCGTGGATCTGCCACTTATTTTCATACGGGTTCGCACACCAGAACAGATTCTGAGACTCATAGAAAGAATGGGAGACAGCGCAAAGATTATCACTGGTTTTGTCTTTCCCAAATTTACGTCCGCAAGTAACAAATATTTTGAGGTTATAAAGAGTCTTAATGACCAAGCAACTAAACCATTTTATGGAATGCCAATTATTGAAAGCCCCGAAGTTATATATCGGGAATCACGGTTGCATGAATTAATGGAAACTAAGCGACTCTTAGATTCTTATCAGGACTTAGTCTTAAATGTCCGAATCGGGGCTACGGATTTTTCCGGACTATATGGAATTCGCAGGGGGCCGGACGTGACCATCTATGATATTACGGTGATCCGTGATTGCATCGCCGATATTATTAATATTTTTGGACGAGTCGAAAGCGATTATGTAGTCTCTGGGCCAGTGTGGGAGTATTTCTCGAATGGGGGGCGAGTGCTAAAACCTCAGCTTCGTAAGAGCCCATTTGAAGAATTTCACGGTACTAATGGGTGTAATGGAACAAAGATTAGAAGCCAGCTCTTAAACAAGTATGTCGATGGATTGATCCGAGAGGTCATTGTAGATAGAGAGAATGGAATTATTGGGAAAACAATTATTCATCCGAGTCATATTATACCTGTTCAATCACTATACGTCGTTGGGTATGAAGAATATTTGGATGCTCTGAGTATTTTGGAAAACAGTCAAGGTCGTCTCGGCGTCATTAAAAGTCACTATACTAATAAAATGAATGAAGTAAAACCGCACTACAATTGGGCCCAGAAGATCCTATTAAGAGCAAAGAATTATGGGGTATTTCATGAACAACACAATTTCATCAGTCTCTTCACCGAAGATGACCACGTATAATCTGGAAGGCCAAAGGGTCGCAGTTACGCTAACAAACAACCCCTTTGACTTTGAGCTGCAGACCTTGTTTTCTTTAGCCGCAAGGAAAAATAAGAAACGAGGATTTCTGTTTGTCAGTAAAGTTCTGGGAAAACATGTGCCGGTTGATCCTTTTGTCCCTTTGCTCGCAGGGGCAGCTCTTGCTGTTCAATTCTTGCGAAAAATTCATAAGGTAGGGCATGTTGATACCCAGTCTATTATTCAGGCCCTTAAAAGTGGTGAGGATACGCAAGCGGTATATGAGACAGTGATTAACAGAGCTCCCATTGTCCTGTCTGGTAAAACATTATTTATAGGCTTTGCAGAAACAGCAACCGGCTTAGGTCATGCTGTTTTTAACCTATTTGATAAGGCGTATTACCTTCACACCACGCGTGAACAAATACCTCTTTTGTCCTCCAAATTTAATTTTAATGAAGTGCATTCGCACGCCATGAATCATAGATGCTATCCGGTGGACACTGACATAATTGAAACTGCAGACACAATTATCCTAGTGGACGATGAGATAACGACTGGAAATACAGCGTTGGCTATTATTCGGGCAATACATGAAAAATTCCCGAAGACTAATTACGTTATTCTGTCACTTTTAGATTGGAGAACGGCTGAAGATCGAACGAATTTCAGAAAAATGGAGCAACAGTTTAACATAAAAATCTTATCTGCTTCTCTCATTAAAGGCGAAATAGTAGTAAGTGGTGACCCCGTTAACGAACAATCGTATATCGATGCGGTGAGACCGAATATTTCTGAAGCGCATCTTGTTCCAGAAGTGAAATATCTTAACATAAAAGACCTGGTCTCAGTTTTTTCTGAAGAGTCATCAGGCTACAAGAACGTTTCGCCGTATCTGATGTTGACAGGGAGATTTGGGTTGTCTACTCTGGAAAATCGGAAAACTCTGTCCCTAGCGAGGGGAATTGGAGAGGAATTAAAGTGCAATCGGAAAGGTGAAACGACGCTTTGTTTAGGAACCGGCGAATTCATGTATTTTCCTATGTTAGTTTCCGCTTACATGGGAAAGGGAATAAGTTTTCATACCACAACGAGGAGCCCCATCTATTCCTTTGTAAAACCACAATACGGAATTCAAAATGGATTCTCCTTTGAAAATCCATATGAAGCCGGTAACACTAATTATTTCTACAACGTGCCCAATAAGTATTACGATGAAGTGTACATTTTCCTGGAAAGAGAAGTAAGTAATGAACGGCTAATATCCATGTTAACCGCTTTTCGTGAATGTGGCATACCGCGTTTGGTCTTAGTGTATTGTGCAGGAGGTGGCGTCTGATGAACGGCAGAATATCCACGAATCGTATTCCAGACCCTTTGCCGATGGGTAGTTATAACCCTAAAGATGTCATCTTTCTACTTAAAAATCTTAATGGGTTATTAACGGAAACCGATTTACAAACACGGGAGGAAAATATTCAGTCTGGCGGGCATTATTCGGAAATGCTTCCAATAGAATATGAGCCAACCAAGGAATATCTTGATCTTTTTCATCTCACCCTACGGGAGAGCGCTTCCAAAGTTGCAGAGGGCGTGAGGATAGTTGCAGAGAGCATTCTGAAACGAAACGGTCCAAAGATGGTTCTGGTATCTCTCGCCCGGGCGGGTACGCCAATCGGAGTGTTAATTAAACGATATCTCTTAGAAGTTCATGCTTTGGATTTACCTCACTACAGTATTTCAATTATTCGTGGTAAGGGCATCGATGAAAATGCTATCCTTTATATTCTTCAAAATAACCCTTCTTCAAAAATTCAGTTTATTGACGGCTGGACAGGCAAAGGAGCGATAACAAGCGTATTGAGTCAGGCGTGCACTGAGTTTAAAAACAAATATGGGGTCGAGTTAGATGATGACTTAGCAGTATTGTCCGATCCAGGGTACTGTGTAAAAACGTTCGGCACTAGAGAAGACTTTTTAATCCCTAGCGCTTGTTTAAATTCAACCGTTTCTGGATTAGTCAGTCGAACGGTTTTTCGTACGGATCTTATCGGAGAGAATGAGTTTCATGGGGCTAGATTTTATAAAGAGCTCCTAAAAGAGGAGGTTTCCAACCTCTTTGTCGACACAATTTCAGCCGAATTTAAAACCCTTCAATTACCACACTCTGGTATTGAAGCCAGTGAAGAAGAGATCGAGGTGACCTGGCAGGGGTTGAAAGCGTTGACGCGCATCAAGGAATCGTTCGGAATTACGGATATTAATTTTATTAAACCAGGTATTGGAGAGACAACGAGGGTTCTCTTAAGGCGGTTGCCGGAAAGGATTCTGGTTGACAATATGGAAAACCCGAATTTAAAACATATCCTGTTGCTGGCCAAGGATAAAGGAATTTTGGTTGAGGAGTATCCTGATCTTACGTATTCTTGTTGCGGTCTTGTGAAACAGATATGATGGAGGAATCAAATGTTATTTGCCAGCGATCTTGACCAAACCTTAATCTATTCCCATCGAAGGTTGCTTAACCAAGAGCTTGACCAACAAATTCGACCAGTCGAACGGTTGGAAGATCAATTTATTTCCTTTATGACACAAAACGCCTTAGGTACCCTGAAGGAAATTGCTCAAAGCTGTCTTTTTGTGCCCGTAACTACGCGGACTAAACTTCAATATCAGCGGATTAATTTCCAGGAATACGGCATAACTCATCACTACGCGGTAACGAGTAATGGCGGAACAATCTTTGCTGAAGGTGTAGAAGATAAAGACTGGTCAGGGATTGTCTTAGAAGGAAAGGATAATTGTTTGGCCGCATGGGATCTTATCGCTAAGTTTAATAATATCGCACATCCCTCTTGGGTGATTAAGGATTCGGGTAAGCTGGCCGACGATTTGTTCTATTATTGCTTGATTGAACGAGAAAAGATTCCTGCGACGGAATTAGCCGCCTTCAAGATCTGGGCGAGCGATAATCACTGGGAGTTATCAGTTCAAGGAAGAAAACTATATTTGGTTCCCCTCAATGTCAATAAAAAGGCAGCTATCCAATATATTAAGGAAAAAGAAGGCATTACCCGTGTTGTGGCGGCAGGTGATTCGTTGCTCGACTTAGAGATGCTAAAGGCAGCAGATCTTGCGCTTGCCCCAGCGCATGGTGAATTATATTCGCTTTATTTGCAGGGACATTTGGGTCTAGGAGATATAAGATTTAGCCGCAGCAGCGGTATTCTGGCCGCCGAAGAAATCTTAAGGGTTGTAGCCGGTTATGATTCGCTTGAAAATGTGAAAGTTATGTGAACATTATCGACAAAGTATTTTTTAAATGCCTACATGTGATAACATATAAGAGTACAAGCACCACTCAAAAGTTTGAAAGGGTGTATAATGGTAATACTAGACTAATAGACTCGATGTCTATACTAAAGAGGTTATCTAATACCCAGTTGAGTTAAAGGATATTATGTTCAAGATTAAAAAGCTAAAAGGGGGATTACAGTGGCAACGATTAACTTGCAAAAAGGACAAAAGATTGATTTAACCAAAGGGAATCCTGGATTATCTAAAATTTTGGTCGGTCTAGGCTGGGATGAAGTATCAGCGGCAGAAAAACCAAAATCAGGTGGCTTTCTTGGAGGGCTTTTTGGTGGCGGTAGTGGAGGAGGCGCTTCTGCGGCTATCGACTGCGATGCGTCGGCAATTCTACTTAATGACCAGAATAAACTGAGCTCGAAAGAGCGTTTGGTATATTTTGGTAATCTTCAGAGTTCTGACAAAAGTGTAAAACATAGTGGGGATAATCTTACCGGTG
>DASRMA010000064.1:0-9044 GCA_035648155.1 Desulfosporosinus sp. | reverse complement strand
TTTATAAATAGTCTCAAAGGCTGATTCCACAACATCTATAGTAGTTGCACACCGCTCAAAATCGGGCATTTGGTTGAGATAGCCTATCCTAGCGTCTTTACGAATGGCTATGCTACCCTCCTGGCAATCTTCTACCCCCATTATTATCTTCAAGATTGTTGTTTTACCACAACCATTTTGTCCAATTAGCCCTATTTTTTCTCCTGTTTTTAAGTCAAAGGAAATGTTCTGAAATAGTTTATTGGCACCATAATATTTCGTCAAATTATTAATACTGCACTCGATCATTTCGATTGTCCGCTCCTTTTGAATGACTCTATTTTTGAGAAACTAACTGTCCAAGGGCATTGTAAAGCGCTCCTGGATCACCATCATTATTCCATATATTTGATTGCGTCCACACCAAGACATTTCTTCCTACTAGGGCATTTTCCCCGCTTACAACTTTAAGCGTCCCACCTGCAGATAATGTTGTCCCTGATGGGAACGCAAATGTTTGATTGCCTACTTCGCTGACTAATTTCCAGTCAGTTAAGTTTACCGCTCTATCGCTACTATTCATTAAGGTAACAACCTCACCACGTAAATCAATCGTTGTGATCATTACCGGCCCTGTAGCTATAGAAGGAACTGACTGTACAGGTTTGGGGGTGGATGCAGGTCTGGAGGCAATTAACTTTACTGTATCTCCCTGTAAAGTGGCAACCACAGTTCCCTCTTGATCCAATCGATACACTTGCACACCCGCAGTCAATTTATTTAACGTTGACTGCGCAGGATGCCCATAATCGTTATCCACTCCAACGGGTATCACAGCGTACTTTGGAGAGACCGCTTTTAAAAACACACTTGATGTTGAACTCGTGCTACCATGGTGTCCAATTTTTAATACAGTAGCCTGTAAATCCTGCCCATTCTTCAACATTTCTGCTTCGGAAACATCTTCTGAATCCCCTGTAAATAGAAAGGAAACCTTACCAGAGGTAATCTTTAAGACAGCACTATAGTTATTGAGATCGTCATATTGATCACTATTAGGCGCTAGAAATAGTCCTGATATGCCAGGCACATCTAGTTTGACTCCAGCCTTAGCTCTAATCTTCTTTGCACCGCTAGCATTGACTGCAGTTACAAAGTCTTCAAACGTTTTTGTTGTTGAAGTACCATTTGTCATATAAACCTGTTTTGGAGGAAAACTCTGAATGATGGTATCTAATCCACCAATATGGTCTTCATGTGGGTGAGTTGCAACGATTGCGGAAAGTTCTTTGATTCCTTGAGATTTCAGATAACTTACTACCTCAGAGCCGTCATTACTATTTCCACCATCAACAAGAATTGTCTGACCGTTCGGTCCAATAACTAAAATGCTATCCGCCTGACCAACATCAATAAAATGAACTTGTAATGCTTGCCCAGGAGCCCACACAACGTCTGTTGTGCCACAGCCAGAAAGAAGTACGAAAAACAGAATGACCAGCGGTAAGATAAACCGTCGTATACGAAAAACCAATAAAATGAACTCCTTACCCTTATAATCTCTTTATCCAGCAAAAAAAATATCCAGCGCTGATTCGCTAGATACCTTCTATGCGAAGTTGATCAGGGAGGGTTACCGTTCCCTAACCAAACGCATCATATGTCGCCATGACACCTTTCCATACATGAGCACGCCCACTCGATACATCTTACCCGCAATCCACATCAATAGTAACGTCGCCAGCACCAAGTCAAGAATACCTAACAACACACCCAACGTCGAGACGTCTGTCAAAACGATACGAGCAAATAAGACCATTGGAGTAAAAAACGGCACATAAGAAAGACCCACAATCCAGGGATTATCGGGACTATAGAGCGACATCATGGCTACCATAAAAGCAGCAACAATCAAAAAAGTCATCGGTCCTACCGCCTGATTTGTATCTTCAGGTCGACTAACCATAGCTCCAATCCCGGCATACATGGAAGCGTACAGTAAAAATCCCAGGATGAAAAAGATTCCAAAATAGATCAAATACAAGGGTTCTATGGTTGTAACTTGAAACGTTATACCAGGTATCAAGGAGATTCCTTTGCCTTTAAGGGTTAAAAGCCCTAGACCTGTACCAATCCAAATAAAATACTGAGTTAATCCCACTGCACCAATGCCCAGGATTTTAGCCGTCATCATGGTAGTAGGTTTAACCGTTGCGATCATCATTTCCATCACTCGGCTACTCTTCTCTTCTACCACCCCATTAGCCACATACATACCGTAGACGATTAACGAGAAATATAGCATAAACAGCAGGAAATAAACAAGGGTTACATTTTGTGTTTGCTCTTCCTTAGAGCTTGCTTTGAGTCCTTCAACTTGCATATCAAAATCTAAGGGAGTAAAAATTGTAGTCAGCTGAGTTTGAGAAAGTCCACTGGCCTTAATTCGTTGTTGCGTCGTCATCTGTTGTAAAATAACATTAATTTTTGTTGCATCGCCTCCTAGATCTATCTTTTTAGAATGCCAAACAACGCTATCAGGCGCGCCTGGTGGTGCGATTTCTAGAACTGCCGAAGTTTCACCCGCTACAAGTTTCTCTATCAATACTTTTTTCTGATCAGCCCAATCGGTGGAATTAGCAACAACGGTTTGGAAAGAAAATTGGCGTTCTCCGTTCAGAAGTTTATTCTGAAGTTGTTCGTCCAGATACGTTGTGACTTGACCGGTCTGTTCAAGGATAGTGATTTGAGATTTATCTGCTGATTTGATCTTATCCATAATCGCCGGTGCGAAGGAAAGTGCCAGAATGGCAATCAATCCAAGGATCGTGGAAACAATAAAGGTCTTATTGCGTACTCTGTCACCATATTCCCTCTGAATTAATACTAGAAGTTCCATTAGACATCCCCTCCAACTAAGGTAATAAACACTTCGTTCAACGAAGGATCTCCAATTTCAAAGCGTTTAATCTGCCCATGTTCTATCGCCACTTGCAAAATAGCTTGCGGATCTATACCCTTGGGAAGGTCAAATTCCACCTCTTTGACCACTTGAGTCTCTCCACTCTCCTGTCTGTTGATGTTTGAACTCAATTTCGCCAAATCTAGGGGGAAATCATTAAGGAAATCTAACGTACCGACGATACTCAAACGGATTATTTGCCGACCAGTTAAGCGCTTAATACTTCCTACGGAACCATTAGCAATGAGCTTTCCTGCTTTAATGATACAAAGCGAATCACAAAGTTCTTCGATGTGTTCCATGCGATGGCTGGAAAAAAGTATGGTACGCCCTTCTTTGGCAAGATCACGAAAAGCAGATTTTAGCAATTCTACATTTACTGGATCTAGCCCAGAAAAGGGTTCATCTAAAATCAAAAGCTCGGGTTGATGTAGGATAGCAATAATGAATTGAATCTTTTGCTGGTTCCCCTTTGACAGTTCATTGGCCTTTTTCTTAACCAGTTCCCCTAACTGAAATCGTTCTGACCAATAGCCAATTCGTTTTGCCGCCTCTGCTTTTGAAAGTCCCCGCAGACGAGCAAAGAAGTTCATTTGATTGTCTACCACCATTTTAGGATATAAGCCCCGTTCTTCGGGAAGATAACCGAAGGTGCGCGCCGTCGCTAAACTAACCATTTCGTCTTGCCAGGTAATTTGCCCACTATCTGGTCTAATTATATCTAGGATCATCCGCATAGTTGTGGTTTTCCCAGCACCATTAGGCCCAAGAAAGCCAAAAACCTCACCTTTAGGTATACGAAGGTCTAGCTCCTCAATCACTTGCTTATCCCCAAAAGACTTGTTCACTGAGATCAGATTTAATGACATGGTTCTCTGTCCTCCCATTTTTTCCGTTTATTGTTTTGCAGCGTGCAAATACAATAATAATTAAGAGTATTAACCCTAAGCGCAATACTACCCTATTCTATATTTACCAACATGCTGAAATGGGCAAAGATACAATTAGTCAACTAATTAATATTGTGGAAGATTCATCATTATTTATACAGACATTAGAGCTCAGTTAAGAGGATACAATGAGGTATTCGACATAGCAAGGCATAAAATTGAGGAAGCAAACAAAAAATCTCGAGATATAGAATTCTTAAATAAATTTACTATTAATGTAATAAAACCCTGATCAGTGAACTCGTTCAGCTAAAGCTGAACATCGAAACTTCAGAAGGGGAATCTACCCCCACTGAAGTGACGTAGAACGCTCCCACTTATAGAAGTGGGAGTCTTACGAATAGATAAAACTCCATCGCATATTGCCGAAATATTTAAGAACTAAAAAATTTTTTATAAATCTGCTTAATTATCGCCTAATACTGAACATCCCTTAAAGATAGGCCTTTAGCGAGAGCTAATGGCCCAGCTTCCAGTCGTCTCTTTTCATTTAATATCTTTTCAACATCGATCGGTTTAAGATTACCTTTGCCTACTTCTATTAATGTTCCTACTATGACTCTTACCATATTCCACAAGAATCCATTTCCATTGAACTCCATTTCAACAAGGCCATCGTTTTCCTTTATATTTATAGTATAGATCGTTCTAATAGTAGGTTTGTTGCTATTTCTTGTGTTCGTAAAACTCTGGAAATCATGACTTCCGATGAGTACTTCTGAAGCCTTTTTCATATCAGTGATATTAAGTTCCTCAGCAAGGTGGTAAGTAAATTTCCTATTAAACACATTTCTAAACTTGCGGGTATTCATTCTATAGACATAGGTTTTTGATTTCACATTATATCTTGCATGAAATCTCTCGGCAACATCTTCAATAGCTTTAGTTACTATATCTTCAGGTAAATACTCATATAAATAATCCAACATAGCAGCTGTACTCAATCCACATTCCGTATGGAAATTTGCGATGTAATTTTCAGCATGCACACCTGCATCTGTTCTTCCGCACCCTACTAGCTGGATATCTTCTCCCGTCATCTTAGCTAGCACTGCTTCTATTTTACCTTGAATTGTTAGATCAGTCGCTTTTTGTTTTTGCCATCCTTTATATTTTAAGCCATCATATTCTATCGTCATTTTTAGATTTCTCATTAACTTCCGCCCCGCCTTTAATTATTTTCAGGTATGAGTTAGTATGTCTTACAACATACTAACTCATACCTGATTTAATGTATACATCCTACCTTACACTCAACGAGGTTATTTGTACAGAGGACTTTCCTGAAAACAGTGAGGGCGAATCCCTTTTAGGATTCTACCCTCACTGTTTAGCCTTATTTCGCGAGTTCTGGAATAGCTTTTTTCACTAACTCTACAAGCTTTGGATTGGTGATTTCAATTGGTTTAGTTGCAAGATCGTCACCTAGGTCTTCATACTTCATAGCTGTGAAGCTATGATCCGAGGTAATATGACCATGTTCATCTGTTTTGTTTTTCCACATGATCGTAGCTGGGTCATACTTCTTATCTGCGTGACAGGTTATGCAGATGTCTGCTGGTTTATCTTCCTTAATTAACTGACCATTCGCGTTTGCTTTGTGCGCTCCGTGACATGTGAAGCAACCATTAAGTTGTCCACTATTAGCGTGTTCGCTGGAAAACCAGTCACGTGTTCCGTGGTGGTTATCCGTAATAAGAACTCCTTTATCGTCCATCGATGGGTCGGAAGTGTGACATTTGAGACAGGTCTCGCTATTCGGAAGGGCACTAGTTGGTTGAGCCATAATCGTACCTATTTTCTTTTCTGGCGCGGCAGCTGCGTGGATGCTGCCAGGTCCGTGACAGGATTCGCATGATATCCCTGGGGTTGGTGATGCAACCGCAACTCCAGGCGCATGACAAGTTGCGCAGCTCGTAGCGTCTGCAGCTTGCCAATCCGGCTTTCCGTCTTTATCAACATCCACTGCTTTAGCAGCTTCTAATTCGAATTTGTCTCCGACTTTCTTAAGAGCCGCAACCCGGTAGATCTTGTTTTTGAAACCAGGAACTTCTGCCAACACATAGTCATTCACCATAACCCCGTAGATCTTGGCTTTAGACAGATCAAGTTGAGTTGCCTTTGTGTTAGTAGCGTCAGCTCCGTCAAATACCGTAATCGTCGTCGGTGCGTTGCTTAGCTGAAAATCCGAAAGGGGTTTTAATGCTGTCGAGTGTTTTGAAGTATGGTACGAAGTTATTTTACCTTCGTGGCAAGCTTTACATGTGTCGTCTCCGACATAAGTACTAGCTGCAATTGTCGTTACAGGTGTTTTTGGAGTTTCTGCTGTAGGTGCTGGGGTTTGACTTGTTCCACACCCGACAGCGACCAACGCAATCATGGACACTAATCCTACGCTTAAAATGAGTTGTTTTGCCTTCTTCACATTGCTTTCTTCCTCTATAGTTTTCAGAAAATGACGGGCTTTATTGATCTACCCCTCCCTTGCTCAGTGGTTTGGGATTCCCAAACATATAACAAGGATAAGCTAAATCCTAGTTATAGATTCTATTCTGTCCAAGAACTATTATTTAATTCTTAAATATGTAATTCACGGAATCAAACGCAACTCGATTGCTCACGCTTCAATTTACTCACCAAATACATGCCGAGGCCGATAACGCTCTCGATATGCAATAGGTGCTCAATGGATGGTTGGAATAGGAGGGTGGCATTGGACCTAACTTCTTCATCCCCTTCCCATACAATCACTCGCAAGGAAATTTCGGGAAAAGCCTGGAAAATAGCCGACGCATCGCCGGAAGATGTCGGTTGTCCGCCCAAGACGGATGCGCATGCCAATAATTGTTTAGACTGATGTCCAAACGCCTTGATAAGACTAACGATCGATTGTTTATGGAATGCAGGGTAAAACAACATGCCACCGTTCGGTATTTCTTTGAGGCTGACCCATTTTTCAGAAGTTTCTTCAGAGTGTCGCGCATAGACCAAATAATTGAGCATTATAATAGATGCCATTATTTCCGGCACTTGCCTGTCTATTTTCCTATAGATCGTTTCGGTTTTGTAATCCAAAATATACTCCGTGTTAAAGAACGTCACGACGAATTGACGGGTGTCGCTACAGTAGCTCACGGCAAGTTGTGTTGCAATTTCCTCAGGCGCCCTTCTTTTTAAGTCCTGCCACCATTTATCATAAGCAATTCGGTAATTAGTTTCCATTCCAGATCCCTCTCCCTTCAATTAATGCGCGCTCATTTCGCTACTAATAAAGCCTCTTTAATTTCTTTCTTTACAGCTTCTGATGTCTCTCTGCTAAGATTCTCCAAAAGAATCTGTTTGGCTAACCTACCTCCAATTTCCCCTAAGGCCCAGGCTACGTAACCACGTACTAACTCTTCCGGATCATTCATTGCAACTGCCAGTTCAGGAATAAATGCTGGGTCACCTAGATTTCCAAGAGCAATGGCGGCATTACGCTGAAAGTATTTCCTATCCTTTATATAGTTGTACATCAGTGGCTGAATTCTCGTCTCATAAAACTCATCCGTCATTTTGAGCATTTGAGAGAGACTAAAATCCTCAGCTACTTTTACTAAAAACTCATCATTCGGCAGTTTTGCTTTTAACCTTTCCTGATTACGTGGGCATACCTCTTGGCAAATGTCGCAGCCATGAACCTTTGTCCCCATTTTTCCACGGATTTCAGGTTCAATGTAACTGCCAGCCATACGGTCTTGAGTTATAAACGTATTAAACGCTATACAACGGCGCGGATTTAATTTTAGAGGCTCATAAATGGCTTGTGTGGGACAAGCTTTCATACAGGCAGAACAGCCTTCCTGGCACCCCACTACAACGGTAGGTGTATCATAGTCAAGCTCTTTATCAACTACGAAGGACGTCAGGTAAATGAATGACCCGATGCCGTCGGCATACGCAAAATTATTTCTACCATAATTTACGATGCCTGCTTTAGCCGCGACCAATCGCTCGGGTAGACTAATCTTATTACCCACTTCACAGCCAAGCTTGCGCAGAAATTCTCGCATCAATTGTGGTCTGGCACCATTAATGCGATCAGGCGGTGCATTATAGCACCTTGCTTGATATACCCGGCCAATTTTATTGATCAATTCCTCCGGAAAGCTCTTTTGCGAGTAGTCATATACTGTTGTAATAATAGATTTTGCTGTCGGCATTAGTAAGCGAGGTTCCGCTCCAGCCAAGGGACGAGCCGGCCCATTGATATAAAAAGAATACATCTCGTGTCTATTGGTTAAATCGGAGATGTACTCAGGAAAACTATCAGCAGAAATAATGCCGACCTTGCTGTATCCAATATCTAAGGCAAATTCTTTAATTTGTGTTGTCAGTGACATCCTCATTTCTCCTCCTTTAAAATTCGTTTCTACTTACACAGATTTAATGACCCAGAGCTTCCAACTTTGAAAGCGATTTTTCAAAAACATCTAATTCTTTCTCTCCCAAATATTCCACCAATGAGGCTTGTGTTGCACTCCAAAGCGCCAAAGTGTTGACCAACGCATCTTTGCCGGCTTCGGTGAGCATCACCTGCCTTGATCGCGAATCTATACCATGATTAACCATTATTAGACCTACCTTCATAAGAGGCTTCATATTTCTGTTCAGAGTTGTTCTGTCAATTCGCAAAGTTTTGGCCAGCACGCCCATACTAACTGACTCCATTAGATCGAGACTGCGTAGTAACGAATACTGTGTAACTTTAAGTCCGCTTGGTTCTAAACCCTTCTCATAAAATTGGGTTACTGCCCTTGAAGCTCGTCTTATATTTAAACAGTGGCAAGGGCTTTTAGATTTAGAATTTTGTTCTATATGTTTCATTGATCTATCACCTTCCATACAGCTTTAGTGTATATACACATAAACATACTTCTAATTTATATCCTTTAACCCATGATGTCAATATTAGACTTAGCACACTGAAATGCTCCTAAGAGAAAACTTTCTCGTCTTGTCGAATCCTTCCGCTTCCTGTACAATGAGGTCATAGATAAAATATACTTATCGGGGAGGTCATTATGTCTGGGTCTTTTAAAGGGATTATAATTCTATCGCTTGCCTTTTTACTTATTATAGGGGGTATCGTCCAAGTTTTTCGTCCATATCCA
>DASRMA010000063.1:0-8587 GCA_035648155.1 Desulfosporosinus sp. | reverse complement strand
GCCAAGCCATCGCTGGACATATAAATCATTATTGTGTTCGTAACCAATGTCGCTGTATCCGGAATAATATAGTTGTCCTCGCTTACTAGAGCGGCAGTTCCAAATCCTTTATTACCAGTCGCCGGCACCGCCTGCTGAGTTATCGTGGAGTCTAATTTACTAATGTATTTAGGAATGAGCTTCGTACTGGTAACGGTTCCATTAGCTATCGCCAAGTCTGTGCCTTTAGGATACGTTCCATTTTCCAGCTGATAACGATCCAAGGCGCCTTTAACTTGGTGTGCCGTAGCAACATCCGCCTTTTGGCGTGCACTTAATGTGCTTGCCACTAATTTAGGAATTGCTACAGCGCCTAAGATGCCTATAATTATGATCACCGCAAGCACTTCAATGAGTGTAAATCCATGTTCTCTCTTGATATTCTTCATCCCACGTTCCTCCTCATTTGTATAACTACTCCAGATGTGAACTAAGATCAAAAATAGGAAGCATTACTCCCGCTGCAACTAAGCCGATCAGCCCCGCTACTGCGAGAATAAGTATTGGTTCAACCATACGCGTTAAGCGGTCAAGCTGATCCTCAAGCTCACGACGAAACATTTGGGTAACATAGTGGAGCATCCGGTCCAACTGTCCAGTTTCCTCAGCGACCGCAATCATTTCCGTCCCCTCCTTGGGGAAGAACTTGCTTGTACGCAGCAAAGGGGCAATACGTTTCCCCTGACGAACACTTAGCACGAGCTGGTTTGTTAACTCCAGCATCTCTGGACTACGCAAGGTCCCTACCGTTAACCGCAGGGCTTCCAGCAAAGGAATTCCGGCAGACAGCAAGCGTTCCAAAATCCGGCTGAATTGCACCAAATCACGAAGACGATAAACCTTTCCCACAAAAGGAAGATGTCCAAGTAAATGCTCCAGACGTTTTTTCCAAAGACCCGGACTAGTAAATCTCAGTACCAGCAAGCCACTACTAAGCAATCCAAGTACAAGCCACATAAACTCGGGGAGAAAGCGACCGCCGGCAAAAATGACTTTAGTCAGTAACGGCAATTCCGCGCCCATGCTCGTAAAAAGTTTTTCATACATTGGAAGTACCCAAACGGAGAGCACGTAAAGTACAATGATCACAGCAATAAATAGAAACAACGGATAGGAGAGAGCAACTTTAATTTTTTTCTGATATATGGTTTCCTGATCTGACTCATCTGCCACTTCACCCAAAATTTTTCCCAATGTCCCAGTATATTCTCCGGCTTTGATCATGGAGAGTATAAACGAGTTAGGGGATGGATTTAGGAGAGACATTGCCTCCGACAAATCGCTGCCTTCTTCCACTCGTTCCTTGATACTCTTCCATTGTTCCATCTGAGCAGTTAATGTTTCTTCATGAACAGTCATTATCTCTAAAGCTTGAAGTAAGGGAATTCCGGCCTCTAATAGGGTTGCTAACCTACGAGCGAAATGACTCCATTGAAAATTCCTACTGGAGGGTGAAACTATGCTTTGCCAAGTTCTACTCGTTCGAATAACTATTGGGAAATACCCTTGATTCCTTAGATGGGCTTGAACGTCCGAAATTGCATTTCCTACCCAAACTCCATTCTGAATAATTCCATTCGGGTCAACAGCCTTCCATACAAAACGTTGCTTACTCATCTCCTTAAACTATCAGGACTCTGCATCTTTTCCTGGGCAACATCGTAAGTAATAAGACTTTGGTGAACTAAGTCCATGATAGCTTTATCCATAGTTTGCATACCTAGCCTGGCATTCGTCTGGATAACGGTAGGCAACTGATGGGTTTTCCCTTCACGAATGAGGCTTCGAACCGCAGGCGTCGCTAACATAATCTCAATGGCCGCCACGCGTCCCTGGTGATCTGCCCTGGGAAATAATTGTTGAGACAATATCCCCTGCAAAACGGCAGCAAGTTGCACACGGATTTGTTGCTGTTGATGGGTAGGAAAAACATCAATCATTCGATCCACTGATTGAGTTGCATCGTTCGTATGAAGCGTGCTGAAGACCAAGTGTCCGGTCTCAGCGGCTGTCACGGCAGTAGCGATGGTCTCTAAATCGCGCATTTCACCGACTAAAATCACATCTGGATCTTGCCTAAGTACCGCCCGTAAAGCATTTGTAAACGACTGGGTATCATTACCCACTTCCCGTTGATTGACCAAACTTAACTGATGTCGATGTAAGTATTCGATGGGATCTTCAATCGTTACAATGTGACATGCCCTCGTGCGATTAATATAGTCAACTAAAGACGCCAGCGTGGTCGATTTGCCACTTCCAGTTGGGCCCGTCACCAACACCAAGCCTTTATGTAACTTAGCTAACTCAACACAGACCGGAGGAAGTCCCAGAGTTTCTGGACTGGGAATAACAAAGGGAATTAAACGAATTACCACTCCAATCGAGCCACGCTGTCGAAAAACATTGACCCGATATCGCCCCACCCCCGGTAAACTATACGATAGATCCAGTTCGCCGCTTTCAACGAACCGTTTGGTTTGTTGATCATCCATAAGGGAATGGGCAAAGGTTTCTAAATCAGCCGAGGAAAGTTTCTCCGTTTGTAGTTTGACCATTAAGCCGTCAATACGCAAGACCGGAGGACTTTCCACCGTCAAATGGATATCCGAAGCCTTCTGTTCTCCTGCCCTATGCAAAAGTTCCTCAAGTGAAAGCATCTCTTTTTCTCTCCTCTTTACCCTTCAATTCCAGAAACAGCATGGAGTACTTCTTCCACTGTCGTATGCCCTTGGATCACCTTCAACAGTCCATCTTCAAAGACGGTAAGCATTCCAGTGACCAAGGCCTGTTTCTCAATGTCCCTAGCATTATGTCGAGAAAGCACTAGTTCTTTGATCTCTTGATTGTATAGTAAAAACTCATGGATCCCAATCCTGCCTCGGAACCCAGTTCCCAGACATTCTGGGCATCCAGTGGAACGATAAAGCAGGGTAATAGACGCTGGCAGTCGAAGTGCTCGCTTCTCTTCCGTAGAGACTGGGTAGGTTGTCTTACATTGTTCACACAAGCGGCGAACCAAGCGTTGGGATAACACCCCACTGATGGCAGACGCCAGGAGATACGGCTCGATCCCCATATCCATAAGGCGCGCTAACGCCTCTGCTGCGGTATTGGTATGTAGTGTCGATAGCACTAAATGTCCTGTGAGGGAGGCAGTAATCGCGATTCTGGCTGTTTCTTCATCACGGATTTCACCGATCATGATCACATCTGGGTCTTGCCGCAAGATATGCCGCAATCCCACCGCGAAACTAAGTCCTGCCGGAGGATTAACTTGAACCTGGTTTACCCCTGGGAGTTGATATTCTACAGGGTCTTCAATGGAAATAATGTTTTGCTCCTCGGCATTAAGTTCCCTGAGTAACGCATAAAGGGTTGTAGTTTTACCACTTCCCGTTGGCCCGACAACCAAGATTAGACCGTTCGTACGTTTCAACAACACTTGTACCCCTGACTCAACCTCTGACCGCATACCTAAGTCATCGAGCGGGCGCTGAGCCATTTGGGGATCTAGAATACGCACAACGATTTTTTCTCCGTAGACAATAGGCATTGAGGACATTCGGACATCTACACTGCGAAGCCCTGCACTAAACGTCATTCGGCCATCCTGAGGAATCCGGCGTTCGGCCACGTCCATTTGCGCCATGACTTTTAGGCAGGAAACAATACTTCGTGCGGCATTTGAAGAGAGGACATGCTTCATAATGAGTTTACCGTCTATCCGATAGCGCACGACGAAATCATTTTTACGTGGCTCCCAATGAATATCGCTTACCCCTTGAATAACTGCCTCGTGCAACACAGAATGGACCAATTTGAGGGTGGGAGCATCTTCTTCCTGAGTGTCGACCTCAGTGGACTTGATCGACCAAACCGCTTTGTCTTCGCAGGTTCTGTCCCCCAAATGGGCAAGTCGGGCAACTGATTGCTCCACCGTCAAATATTGTCGTATTGCGGTTTGTATTTCCTCTATTTTTGCATACACTGGTTCAATTTCGAACCCTGTGAACATCCGGACATCCCGGAGCGCCCGTTCGTGGGTGGGGTCTAGCATAGCGACTCTTAAAATCCCCGCACGTCGTTCAAACGGGATAAGGGTATAACGCCGAGCCATTTCTTCCGGAATTAGACCTGCCACACTTGGGTCAATAATGACTTGGGTCAGTGAAATTTCTGGTATGCCTAGATATTTGCGGACGGCTTCCGCTAACCTCACTTTGGACAATACGCCCATACTCACAAGCTTATCAGCTATTAGCGCTCCATTTCCCTGAGTGACTTTTAAGGCCTCTGCCAATTGCCTAGCGTCAATATAGCTATTAACGAGTAAAAACTCACCGAAGTCTCGATTCTTAGTCATTTAACTATGTAGCTCCTGATAGCCCATCAAGCTCCATTTACCGCTGTCTATGTCTAACTGAAGTATTTGTTCAATTTTTCTTACAGCTAAACCAGATTTCCCCTCAGAAGTCACTTTATACCCTCCTTCACACAATACAATTTTGATATTGACACGCCCGGTAGTTAACGTTAAGGTCCCCTGTCGCAGTTCCGAGTTAACAAGCAGATGAGCCTTTGCCCACTCGATTCCCCCTTCAGCGACGTAAAGCGCTTGTTGGCTTTGGGCAGCACGTCTCACCATTCGATTCTCCGCATTGGCCTTCAGATACCCTTCCATCCCCAGTCCCGACAATGTCATTAATAGGAGGAGGATAAGAAGGCTAACATAACCCATTGACTTATGCTCACCTGTCACTTTGGAGAATCCATTCGCTTCCAGATCACTCCCCGCCAGGTCGCACTTTGTCCCTCGACACTTGCTTCTAAGAATACTTCCCACAGCCCCGTCTGCACCTCCGTACATTGCCATTTTGATATGTAACTTGCTAACGGTTGCGGCGAAAAAGTTGAGTGTCGCCAGTAAAGATCTATGATCCCGTCATGATCCTTATCATCCATGAAATATGTGTCAGGCAAAGGTTTTGGATTAGTATCATCCGGCATTGGTAAAACCTTTAACATTCCAAGATCTCCGACCCATTCCACTGTTTTCGCCATGCGAATCGCATCCGAGACGGTTTTTCCTGACGTCAAAACAGAGTAGTGCGCTTCCAAGTGATTTTTAAGGGTGCGTGCACCCCGCCATTGCTCCGTCATCAGGCGCATCGAAGTCATAAGCAATATCCCTGAAATCACTAATGCCAATAAAACTTCTAGGAGAGTGAAGCCACATTTCCCATAATTATCTCTTTTATTCAACTGCATAAAGACTCTCCAGCTTGAACTGATAAGGGTTTCCCCGTTCCGTCCAACGCACTTCAACGCTTACTCTCAAAAGTTGTGGAATATCTCCCCACTCAGAATCAATCAGCCAGCGGAATTCCCCTTCGTTTCCTACCACAATTTCTCCCGGTATACAGGCTTGTGAGGAAATATTTTCACTCCATTTCTGGACAGCCAAGCGATCCATGATGCCCTGTGCCAGATTTGCCCCTTCCATCAGAGTAGACGCTTGCCGTGCCTGGGAAACGGCTCCCTCGGTTAAACCGAAAAGTACAGCAAACCCTAACGAGAAAAGAAACACGGCCAGTAACACGTCAAACAGTACATAACCCTGCGAAGCTTTTGCTTTGTCCGTGGTCCTTCCTCCCTTCTACTTGGGCACGATGCTCTTTGACTACTGAACCTGTCCCAAAGCATCAAGCTGATAATCTTCAGTAGCATTAATGGGATTTATAGGGATTTCGTCCAGATAAGGTCCCCGCCATCCACTCGCGCCGATCGGTGAGTGAATTAAATCAGAAACACTTAACGGATAAGTCCCGACATCGATCCTGTATAGTTGGGCAGCACCTTCAATTCTTTCTATGTTTGCTAGGTCCACACGAATCAAAACCTGATTGGAGGCTGTCCCAAAGTGGGGGGTGGCTAGGGTCAAAATAATTCCCATGAGAAAAATAACCACTAGAATCTCCCATAACGTAAAACCAGTTTGCGGATCTTCCTCTTTCGTCCGCCTCATGCCTTTTCCTGCGACGATCGTTCACCACCATGTCCGACGAAATATGTTATTACCTCAATTTTCCTTTTTACTTCTCTATTCACTTTAAAATTCCTGCATTCGAGGCGTAACTTTCTCATAAATACATTAATTTGCTATTTTCTCTTAAAATATTACGTATTTCCACAATAAATGACGCTAATTATCATAGATAAAAGGACACAATTCATCGTGTCCTTTTATCTATCCGTATACCCTAGACATCGTGTGCCATATGCCTAAAGCACTCGTTGCCAAGCCTCTAATATCTCAGCATCCGTACACTCCTTGGAAATAACCGCTCGCCCAATGCCTTGGGGCAGAATGAGAATTTTTCGTCCACCTTGGTTTTTCTTATCCGCTTGCATGCGTTGTAATAAGCTCTGTGGGTCTTGACCATTAATAGTAATATCGGTAATCTTGGTCGGCAGCCCATAGATGCTCAGTAAACGCTTGATTCGATCAACTTCAGCCACCGTCATATGCCCTTTGGCCTGGGCCAGATAAGCAACAGCCACGAGGCCGATGCTGACACCTTGCCCATGGGTCACTCCACGATAGCTCATCTCTGTCTCTAAGGCATGTCCGAAACTATGTCCTAGATTCAATAAAGCACGTAAACCTTGTTCTCGTTCATCATTAGAAACAATCGTCATTTTAACGGTTGAAGACCGGGTGACCATTTCACACCAAAGTATCGGATTCCGTTCTCTAAGGCCCACTTCCTGCGTTTCGAAAAACTCAAAAAGGCCCAATTCTGTAATTAAGGCGTGCTTAATGCTCTCAGCTAAACCATTTTCAACTTCTTCCCACGGCAAACTGTCCAGCGTTGTAAAATCGGTCCACACCGCCCGCGGAGGGTAGAAGGCTCCTAGTATATTCTTTCCGGCTGGATGATTCACCGCTACTTTCCCACCAATACTACTGTCCACTTGAGCTAATAATGTAGTAGGGACTTGAATTAAGCGAATACCTCTCATAAAGACACTGGCAAAAAAACCTGCCAGATCTCCGATTACACCGCCGCCAAGGGCAATGACAAGAGTATGCCGGTCTGTATGGAAGCGCAATGCCGCTGTCGTTAGCTGACTTAACCGCTCCAGCGACTTTTCCTTTTCTCCAGCAGGGACTGTCAACAAATTCACCCTATAATCAAGAAGGCCTTTCATTAGACGCTCCTCGTAAAGCTCCGCGATCACTGGATTGGTAATAATAAGAATGTGCTCCACATCGTCAAATTGAGAATGGAGATACTCTCCTAACTCTTCAAGTGGTGCCCCTAGAAACACTGGATACGGCTTGTCCGCAGTCACTTCAATTTTTTGATACTGTGGTAAAATCATCATCAGTCATCCTTCCAAGCCTTTCAAGAATCTCACTCACTACTTCATCAATACTCTTCTGTGACGTATCTACCGTAAAGTCAGCCCGAGCGTAGAATTCTTGCCGCTCAGACCATAACTTTTCTATCGCCTCTGTTGTGCCCTTGAGAAGTGGGCGATCATTCTTATGTCCTATTCGACTGAGAATAGCTTTCATGGAGGCATGAAGACCTACAACAATCCCATTCCGTGCCAAAGCCTCTAGGTTACGAGGATCTACGACAGTACCTCCACCCGTCGCGATAACCAGTTGGCCCTGCTGACTGAGCTTAGCGACCACGATTCTTTCTTCTGAACGAAAGCGGGTCTCCCCATGCCGTTTGAAAATTTCAGGCACACTCATGCTTGTAATTTCTCCTATAACACAGTCTGTATCGACAAAATCCCAAACAAGTGCCAGTGCCAGGCGTTTACCGACTGAGCTTTTGCCAGTTCCCATAAATCCAATGAGAACAATGTTTCGCATGGAGATCACCCTCTCAATCTCTAGACTGTTAAATACTTATTATAAGCTTCCCAGGCGGTCTGCAATTCAATAAAGCTATCCGCTGGGAATTTTTCAAGCACCGCTTCGGCTATCACCCAAGCCACCACATGTTCCAAAACCACCAAGGCAGCTGGCACAGCACAGACATCTGAGCGTTCCACACTAGCTTTAACCACCTCTTTGGTTTCCAGATGCACCGTGTCTAACGGCTGATACAAGGTTGGAATCGGTTTCATCACCGCTTGAAGGATAATGGGTTCTCCGTTACTCATTCCCCCTTCAATTCCTCCCGCATGGTTAGAAGCCCTAGCATAGCCTTGCCCCTGGCGATACGTGATCGGATCATGAACCAACGAGCCCAAGCGTTCCCCTGCTTCAAATCCGAGTCCAAACGATACCCCTTTCATCGCTTGCACTGAGAGAACTGCTTGAGCCAATTTTCCATCTAACTTGCGGTCCCACTGAACATGGGATCCAAGTCCAGCAGGAACATTATGAACTTGCACCTCTAATAATCCGCCCAAAGATTCTCCCCGCTCCCGAGCTTCGAGGAGACGTTCCCCCATCTTTTGTTCAGCAACAGGGTCACCCACAGACCATTCCGATTGTCTGACACGTTCCCAATACTCTTTG
>DASRMA010000062.1:0-3836 GCA_035648155.1 Desulfosporosinus sp. | reverse complement strand
TGATTACGTCGATTTACTATAGAGTTTGTTTAGATGTTTTGTTTGTCTATCCAGTAGTTATTGGTCTTCTGCTCAGCAACATAAAGCCCGGCATGAGCCTTGCCCCATATATATTTAAAGGTATCCTGGGCCTGGGTGACTAGTTCTTTGGTATGTGCCAAAAACAAGGTTTTTTTACCCAGTTTCGTAGCGTCACTTACAGCGGTCACCGGCTTCCCGGTTCCTGTTGCATGATAGAGAAGTGGGATGCTCTCACCCTGATCACGCATGGTCTGGAGATTCTCTAAGGCAGTTTGCTGATGCTCTCGCAGCTCAATAACCTTACCCTTTTGCTTGGGCAGATGATCCTCAAGCATTTTAAAGGCAGGAATTTTGCCCACAAAAATACGCAGCTCATCCTTAACCTTCTCCGGATAGTGCTTCAACTGATTATAAACCCAGCGGTAGACTTTCCAATTTTGATAGATAAGACTATTTTGCTTTAGGAGATCATCATAATATTTATTAGAAGATACCTTATTGGGGTTGTGGTAGGCCACAAAGAGATCTTCGGCGATACTACCAAGATTTCCCTTCTGCTTCATCTTAACTGTCAATTGGATTCATCCCCTTAACCGTTGATAACTTCTTTCAGCAACAGTTTCTCCTTGAAAGCGCCTCTATCACTAACTTTTTGCTTCCGGATCACTTCAAATTCCTGCAACGAAACGTCTTTATGTTCTAAGATCGCATAGACAACTTCAACCAAATCTGCCAGTTCTTCAATACTCACGCTCTCTAGATATTCCTGAAGTTCTTCACCCATTTTCGCGTCTAATAATTACAGGTACTCCTTATCAGAGACCTTTTCTAGGATAGCCTTTTTTCCACTTTGTTGGATGATTTCGGGGATTTTATCACGAACCAGTTTATTGTAGATTTTAACACTCATTATTTTCATCCAATCTTTCTGTTCTTTACGAAATACTTACGTAACTCGCTTTCATTATTTTCGCTGATGGTAATCCTGACCATCATAAAACTTTCCCGATCTGTACTATATCAAAGTCTTTCTAATGGCCTTAATTCTTCATTATTCTCTAAAACCCTGCTAACAAGTGTTTACTTTTACAATATTCTTTATATTTAACAAATTTTATCAGGAATATGGCTTTGACAGTTTAATAAGAAGTTAATGCGTGGCAACAAATAAAGGGGGTACTGACAGAAGTGCCAATAATTAAAGTTGCCGATGTAATGGACAATAACCCATCCAATTGGTAAAATGTAGAAAACCGAAAGGGGCGATAAGTATGCTGGGCGATAACATTATGACTTTACCCCGCGAACTCTTAATCTTAGGCGCTGCAGTCAAGAGCGGAATGGTCGAGGCCTTGCGCAAAACCACGACCTGCGATGATCTAGCCCAAGAATTAGCCCTAAACCCTCGCGCTGTTTGGATGGTGCTAGAGGCGTTGGCCGATCTTGGTTATGTGACCAAGCAAGGAGAAACAGTCACCTTGTCGGAAGAGGCGCTGAAAATGATCTATGACCCAACAGCGCCCAATTATATGGGTTTTGCATTTATGCATAGTTATAATGTCATCCGGTCCTGGGTTCAATTACCTGAGATTCTAGCCAGCGGTCAACCGGCCTCCAAAGACAACGACCCCGAAAACACCCGCTATTTTATGGAGGGTATGCGGCTTGGTGCAGAAAAGATTGCTCCTACGATCGCGGATTTTCTGCTGAGAGACACCGGCAAAGTGTTAAGAGTGCTGGATATCGGTGGCGGACCGCTAATTTACGGCAGCGCTTTTACGAACAGTGGTGCCAAGGTGACCGTTCTGGATCTGCCTCCCGTGGTGCAATTAATGAAGGAGAAAGCTGAGAAGGTCGGCATCGTGATGTTTCCAGGAGACTTTAACGTGGGATTACCGTCCGGACCCTTTGACTTGGCGTTTCTTGGTAACATCTGTCACGTTTTTGGTGAGATGGAAAACAGGGAATTGTTCAGAAAGGTGGGCCAAGTACTCGCTCCCGGGGGACGCGTTGCCATTATTGATATGGTGCGTGGAACGAATCCGTTTGCGTCTGTTTTCGGTGTGAATATGCTGGTCAATACGAGCAATGGCGGTACCTGGACCTTGGATCAGTATACCGATTGGTTGGGCGATGCTGGTTTTAACGACGTGAAATTAAACGAAGTGGCTGGCCGACAAATCTTGACAGCGACACTCTCAACTGTCCCTGAAAACTAACCTGACACTTCATGATCCAATGTAAAAGCAGCTAATCTTCGTGTGAGATTAGCTGCTTTGAGTAATTAGAAGCCCCGGCACACTGCCAGTATGCTTCGGTGGACTACTAACCCAACGACCAAATCGCTCTGCGGTGTTGATGCTTCTTTTTGGCTAACTTCTTGCGGATCTTTTCCATCTAACACCAGGGAGACCTCGTGGACAAAACGGGACTCTTTATCCCACAACGCTAAGCCACAAATCTAAGCTTTCCTCTGTAGATTTTGCCACAAGTTTAGTGAACTCGTTCAAGGCGCAGGATAAACTTTGCAGGGTTTGCCCGATAAATGATTAGCGATTTGTCTTACTAATTCTGTCAATACTTCTTGGTGTACAGGTGCTGAGGCGGCTTGCATATACGGGACTCCGTCAATAATTTGCCATCGTTCATTGTCGGGATACGTCAAATAGTCTGCATATGTATATTGGTTTTTATCTTGTAATAATGGAATTGTAAACGCGCTCCTTTACTGATATATATCCATTTAATGGAATTGTCATAGCACGTTAGCTTCTCATTCTCAATCGTTAACTCGCTATGACCGGGTGTTTGAATGATCTCACCGTATCATTCTGAGTTTCAGTTAAATAAAGAGCTTTATTGCTGCCATGGCAGTTATTGCTATTACAACATAGCGGAAAAACTTATCATTGAGTTTCTTAATAATTACAACACCCAGCAATGCGCCTATTGCAATGAACGGTATCATACCACAGGTCAGCAAAATGCTTTGTGTTGAAATATTATGCCATACGAAAATTTGAAGAGGAACCTTGGTTAAATTTAATATAAGAAAGAACCATGCCGTAGTCCCCAAGAAATCATTTTTCTTAAAATCCATCGCCAGTAGATAAATGGTGAATATCGCACCAGCGGCGTTACCGATCATCGATGAAAACCCGACCATAATACCGATTAAAGCATACAGCCATAACTTCTTGGGAACCTTTAAGCTATCCCCCTTCTTTTCGGTATAAACTAAAATAAGCAGACATATTAAAACGATTGAGGCAATGAGGGTTTTAAATTGGGCATCGTTGATAAAATTACCGACGGTTAGACCCAATACAAGTCCGACCGCTGTCCAGGGCAAAAGTTTTCTTATGTTGCTCCACTTGGTATGCCGATTATAATACCACACTGCGAACACATCGCCCACCAGGAGCATGGGCAAAATAATTCCTGTTGATTCCTTTCCCCCATATACATCTGCCAGTATGGGAATGACAAGCATTGTAAATCCATTGATTCCAGTTTTTGAGAACCCTATCAAGAAGGCGCTTATAATGACCCAAATCCATTGTAATGTGGTCAAATTAAAATTATGTAATAAATCTAAAATAAAACTCAACTCCGCTCACTATAATTTACATCACTCGTCTAGAGTTCAACAAGTTTCCTAAGTATTCCTCCCATAATACGGCTGTTGGGCTATTTTATGTCACTATAATAACTATTCCCTCTTAGCGTGTTCCATTAGAATAAAGAATCTCATAGCAAAAAGCAGCTAGCTTCTACTTCTGCTACTGCTTTTTGCTTTACTCAACTAAAACTTT
>DASRMA010000061.1:0-2696 GCA_035648155.1 Desulfosporosinus sp. | reverse complement strand
TAAAGTGATGGAGTGTATCGTAAAAACTGCACGCGGTCGTTTAACGGATGCAGAAACGTTGAATCATAAAGAATTTGTTCTGACACGTCTGTATCCAAGTGCATAAGTGAAACTTTCTAAAGTGAGGTTTATTTCATTCAGCAAGGCTGAAATGCCCACTGTTTGAATCCGGGGGTTAAGATTTAATTGATTATATATTAAATCTTAACCCTTTTCTCATGTTATTGTGTATCTTCCGAAAAAGTCGGAGATTGGTTCATATTTTCTGGGGAGGAAAAAAATATGCTAATTGAGGTTCCTTATGGACGAGAGAAACAGTTTTGTAATGTGCCTGAATCAGCACAATGCATGTATGGAAAATTACAACAGATTGAACCAGGGCTAGACCCATCATTACAGATCCGTTCAGCAATAGAAAATTTAATCGGAGATATTAAACAAGAAAAATTGGTAAAGGCTCAAACAGTTGCTATTGCTATAAGTGATATTACCCGTCCGGTACCCAGTCGATTGATTTTAGAAGAACTTGTTACTTGGCTAAATCATTTGGGTATAGGTGAGGACCAGATAACTATTCTTATCGGTGGAGGGCTACACCACCCAGCTACACCTGAGGATGTTCTGTACATATTAGGAAAAAATCTAATAAGCAGGATAAAAAATATTGTTTCCCATGATGCAGATAATCAAGATATGTTAGCATTTTTAGGAACTTCCGCACAGGGAACTCCTGTGTATATTAATAAATATTTCGCCGAAGCCGATTATCGTATTGTAACAGGGATGATTGATGCTCACCAGTTTATGGGCTTTACTGCAGGAGTCAAAGGAGCTGTTATTGGCTTAGGAGGTCGTCCAACTATCACAGGAAATCACGCTCGGTTATTTAGTCCTGGGGCGGAATTAGGTCGTTTAGAAAGTAATCCGGCTCGTCTGGACTTAGAAGATATCGGGAAAATTACTGGTGTAGATATGATCGTAAATGTTGTACTTAATGACAAAAAACAGGTAGTAAAAGCAGTTGCAGGACACCCCAGAGAGGCACATCACCAAGGAGCAGAATTCGCCAAAGGCGTTTTTGGGGTCCCTATGAAACCTGCCCATATAGTTATTGCCTCACCAGGGGGATTCCCAAAAGACATAAACCTTTACCAAGCTCAGAAGGCGCTAACTCCTGCTTTCCAGATTGTTAAGGAGGGCGGAACTGTTATTTTAGTTGCCCAGTGTCTTGAAGGGACAGGAGAGGAAAGCTTTGAACAGGAAATGTCGCTGTATAAAACCCCCCGCGAAGTGGTCGAATCAATTGTATCCAAAGAGTTTGTTATCGGTCCCCATAAAGCATACCTTTGGGCCAGAACTTTAGAAAAAGCAAGGACAATTATTGTTTCGGACCAGATTGCCCCTACACTTGCTAAAACTTTGATGGTAGAAGTGGCTTCTTCATTGCAGGAAGCATTGGATATTTCTCTGCCTAATTATACTTCTCCAATAGTTGCTGTCTTGCCTAATGCATCTTCAATAATACCTATTATTAAATGAGATAAGTATTGCTAGGTCATGGCTCATACATGCGGTTGCAATCGATGATGATGCTAAATGGCGATGTGTATCACAGGGCATTGTAAAAAAAATAAGGTCGGTGGGCGTTATGTTTGAACCCGTTAAATTTCATGTTAACCTATCCGAAGGCATTGTAAATCAGATTATGCAAGCAATTAACAACGACGAACTTAAGCCAGGTGATAAGTTACCTCCGGAACGCGAAATGTGCACCATGTTTTCAGTGAGCCGGACAGTGATTAGAGATGCACTAAAAATGCTGGTTGGGCTAGGTGTAGTTACAATCCGGCATGGTAGGCATATATTAACGAAGTAGATGGAGCTGAAGATGTTTCTCGATTAGCTGCCTTACTCCAAATCTCACGGGGGACAGTTGAAGAGCTATTTCAGGTTAGGGAAGTAATAGAAAGCCAAGCAGTGATTTGGTGTACTCAGAACGCGAACGAGCAGGATCTTCGGCTACTTCAATATATAGTTCGTAAAGGAAAAGAATTAGGGGATGCGGATGAGTCAAAACTAGCATTACTTGATGCTGAATTCCACCTGAAGATCATGGAGGCGGCAGGTAATCGGGTCCTAATGAGACTGATGATTAACCTATTAGATCTACTCGGAGAAAATAGAGCTAGGGCCCTAATGGTTCCAGGACGGCAACGTTTATCAGTGCTGGAACATGGAACGATTTTTGAAGCAATAAAACAAAGAGATCCAGATTTAGCGCATGAAAGAATGTTAAGTCACTTGGTAACTGTAAGCGAAGCCATTGAATCTATGGCTCAGGTTCCGACGCCGGAGGACTGGGAGTAGATTGAAAAAGTATCCAGGTATATGAATTACCTATTGCAAATGAACCTGATTGCAATAGGTAATTCATTTTTTTATAAACACTGTTGACAATAGTGCAAAAAGGGATTAATATCTAGTCATGGTCGTGGTAATACCACATACCGCACATTGAATAATCAAATGTGTGGTATGGGTACAATATGTCGTATGTGGAAGAAATTCCACGAAACATAGTGAAACCCACAAAACTAAATCATAAATTAAGGGAGGATATCATGAGTAGTCACAAATTTCTAGTTCACCAAGATGGCGATTATGTAGGAGTAGCTGTCCAAGACATTAAAGCAGGC
>DASRMA010000060.1:0-13956 GCA_035648155.1 Desulfosporosinus sp. | reverse complement strand
AATTGTAAATGTCATATAATTTTTTGTATTAGTCTTGGATTTAAGATCATAGGGCTTCCAATTTCGTTTTTCCAAATAAGCATCAATATCCATTTGAGCAAAATTAATGATTAGATCCAAAGCTTGCAAAATCGAAGTTTTCCCGCTCCCGTTTGTTCCAATTAATACGGTTATTTGCTGCATTTTTATGGTAAAATCATTTAATGCTTTAAAATTATCAATATATAAAGACTGAATCAATTTATCACACCCTTTCATTCAAAATAATTCCGACTTCCCTAATATCGATAATTAAAGTATCTCACCATAGCTTCCAATACCTATTACATTAATATCATCAATTTAACGAGATTGAATATCTATAATTTACCATGTTACCTCAAAAATATCAATGTGTTCCCTTCCACCATCGTGTTATTCTTCGGACTCTACATTGCATCCATCGAAAAGTTAATAATCCGAATTCGGTTGATCCTAGGCATCCGGCTCAGCTCCTTCAAAGAACTGTTTTATCTCGTCGACCCGGCTATCATCCAGGTAATAATTCAGCATCAGGTCATCCAGTTTCCTGGTGGGACGAAGTTCCCGATCCTCCTCCACGAGTCTGAGCAGGTTTTCTCGCTCCAAGAGACGACAAGTATTGAGGATCGTGCCTGTTTTTGTTTTACGCCCTCGTTCCTCGTAGTCCTGCTTGCTTTCCCATAGTTCGGCGATCCTCGTAAAGTTAAGGGCATAGGTCTCCTCAAGCACCTTCACTTGCTCCTGATCTGCCAAGGCCATCCCAAAGCGCCGATCCAGTTCTTCAATTAATTTGCTAATTCTCAAAAACTCGCGCTGCTTGGGATTGCGATTTCGTCCACCATAAAACAAGAATAAAATGAACATGGAAATATAGCTCAACAAGTAAGCATCCACCAGTCTGGCATCCGTTGCCACACTCTCTCGGATATCCTTGGTCGTAAAGCCCATAACATCATTCGTCATGTTGGGCAACAGATAGAGTGTCCCCGCCACTTCAATGGTTTTAAAATCAAGTTCGTCCTCAAATTCGGCTAGGATCGACCTGACTTCCACATTGCGAAATTCTAGGAAGAGATCCCCCTCGGTCTCGCGATCTAACTGTCCCTTTTCGACTAATTTGCGATAGATTTTCAGCGCTGTTTTAATATCACTCACTCAAAACTCACCTCAATCCTAAAATCGCTGATCGCGATACGCCTGCTAAACGTCTCTTCCCCGATCTGGGTTTCGAGATTTTGCACAAACAATTGCTCATCCGGTTTACTGATCTCTAGTTTTTTGATCCCATATAAGTCTGGGTGTGAATATTCAAGACGGTACAGACAATAGCTGACATCCAGCTCTCCTGTGGCATTGGCCACGACGTCCTCCTGCTGTGTTTTCCATTTCTTAAGATCAATTACTTGGAGATCATAGAGCTTAAGCATAGTCTTGAAAATCAAATCATCGACTGTTAATTCTTGATAGGTGCTTGAGTTATTTTCTAGATCTAGAAAGAATTCACCAAACCTAAAAGACTCCCGTCTGCGATCGGCAAACTCCAAAAGGCCTTGGATAAAGTCAAGATTTCGGTTGTTTAATTGAGTGATTATGTGCAGTTCAGTGTCTTCACCCAACTCCTCTAAGACAATACTCTTAGTCCCCTCTTCTTCCTGCTTAAGTCGAGCTTGCCGTTCAAATAAAGTTAGTAGATTGAGCGTGCGGTCGGGATTTGGTTTGAATAGTGGGTTCAACAATCGCCAGAGTCCGGGGACCTTGTTTTCGTCACAGCGCTCTAAGGGTTTCAAAATGACTTGTTCAAAGTCATAAAAGCGGGCCCTCGACAGAGCGAAGGAATCGGCGATGGTTTCCTTATAAATTCGGGATAGACTGAGACGCTCCAAAATCAGCTCTTTTTGTTCTCCAATGGTTAGGTTGATATTACGTCGAATCACGGCAATCTCCGAGCGTGCTTTGGACATCTGCTCATCTAAGGCTCCCCGAGTCGTTTCCTCTTCTTTGAGTCGTTCTTCCGAAATGACAATCATGGCTCGAATCTCATTCATCATACCGTACTCTTCTTCGAGTAAAGTATAGGTACTAGAGACGAGACGTTCAAATTCTTCGATGTTGACATCATAGATATTTTCACGGACTTTCTGAACGAACTGCCGGATATCGTTCTTCTTCTGCCGAATCATCTGGACAAGGTTGGCACTTTGCCCGATCGCTTTCTTGTAGTTTTTGCGCTTTATCAGTTCTCTGAGTTTTAGTTCCTCGATTGTAAAGCTGATTTCTTGTTCGACTTCTTTGGTGCGAAAGAGTAAATCATACCCCTGATCGGTTAGCTGATAATTTAAGACATAGCCACGCGGAACATCGATCAATTTATCATCAATCAGTCGAATCCGGAGTTGTTCCATTCCCTGTCCGTACTGCATGATCGGATAGAATCTGGGCTCGCCGCCATTTTGCAGAATGTCTTTGATAATGTATTCTGTTAGCTTTCGTGTGACCTCCGAGGTCAGGTCCAGAGAATAATCCGGCATAATCTGAGTCACAAAGTTAGCAATGCTCTCCATCTTACAATCTTCGTCCTCAGTTAAGGTCCTCTCCATGATGAACACTAGAACAGAAAGGATAATGTTATCTAACTGTCCTGGCTCAAACAATCTTTCGAATTCCATTTTTCGATTGCCCCGATTGATGATCGAGTCAATCGCCGCGACAAGCCGCATTCTCTGTTCAAAGCCTTCCAGAAATTCAAGGTTTGTCGTAACCACTCTAGCGACCCTCACTTTTCTAGGCAATATGTCACAAAATAAACTGGCATACTGACTGGTTATTTTCTTGAATGTGCCTTACGTTAAAATCTTCTCTGCCACTTGGTAATTAATAATTTCTTGGGGGATATACTTACCCTCAGCCAACAAGGCTCCTAGGCTCTTCTCTTCAGTTAATCCCAATAACTCTACAAATTCGCCGAGCGGACCGATTAGCCCTCTTTGATCAGGTGATTTTGGCAACTCGACTGATTCAGCCAATTCGAGCATCAGTCGATACATTGCCGAAAAGGGTTTTAACAAGAGGGACGGGTTGGCTTCTCGGGTTCGAAAAAAAAGACGGATACCTTCCCAGTCAAGATCACCAAAGTAGAAAAAGCGCGTTGCTTGTCCTCCTGCACCGCTTTGTCCTCCAGATCCACCTAACATCGTGGCACTGTAGTCTTCCAAGGCCCCCGCTTCGTGATTTTATTTCCTTCCCCATATAAGAGCACATTCACCACCGTGCCTGCTAGGCAATTTTTGCCCGTCGCTTGCATCAGTTTTCGGAACGTAAACCAAGTGTCTTTATTCTCGATCACTAAAACGGTCATTGGCTTATCGTTGTTATGTAAATATTCGAAAAAGGGCTCGGGAGTATCATAATAATGGAGAAACTCGTCGCCTAAAGCATTAGTTTTCAGCACGTCCTTAACTAAGGCCATATGCTCGTGTAACAACTTTTCCCTGCCCCACACTGAAAACGACCGTTCCTTGCGAGACATAGGGGAATTTAATAAATCCTGAGCAAACCACAAATACCTGCTAATTCCTTCTACGACTTCCAAGTGCTTTCTATAAAATTCTGGTCTTTGCAAATAACCAGCAATGTTTAAACGCGGGTTGAGTCGCCGCACCGACTCCAGATAATCGGCATTATCCTCCAGAGGCTTGACGATTCGGTATTTATTAAAAAGGGGAGGTAAGCGTCCATTCGTTTTAGACGATTTTACTGGAACAAGCACTCCACTTTCTACTAGCCTTTCAACTTCCGTGCGAAAAAGATAATAATCGGGTTCTCGGAAGATTTGTTGTAGTTCCTGATCAGTAATTGTTTTCTTGGCATTGTTCAAAACTTGAGTAAGCCGTTCCATTCCAATCTCCTCTTATCTGCTCATCTAATAGTCCTATATGCCCAAATCCTTATGTACTAACCTAAATATACCTTTTTCCAATATCATTGACAACAACCTAGCTGTGTCTCCAGACCAGGGCATTATATAATGGGTAGTAATTCAAACGTCTAAATTGTCTTGATCGCTTCAGCTCTGACTCACGTTTACACATCTTGACAATAGTAAAAAATGGCATTAAAATAAAGTTGTACTAATCTTAAAAGGTGGAGTATTGATGTCGGTTCTATCTGTTACGGTGGGTCTCAACTAAATATAGTTGCAAAAGGCGTTCGATTAACGGGAAGTATCCCGTTTGTTGTGTTGCCCTTTTGAAAAACACCTAACAGACTGCTTCTATACCTCCAATCATTGATGCGTGACAGGGTGTGCTTGTCGCGTTGTTTTTATGTTGAGATCTTGCCCGCAGGAGCATTTTGCACTTTTACAGGTGTAGTATGTTTTTCTGCGGGCTTTTTAGCTATTAATTTTGTTATAGGGAGATGCCTAAATGAAAAATTATATAACTCTAGAATTTAACGAAATCCTAAAGCAACTTGCAGATAAAGCACAGTCTCATCTTGTTAAAGCTCGCTGTCTCGCCCTTGTTCCATCATTAAACGAAGCGGAAGTAATACGGCGCCTAGACGAAACAACCCAGACAAAAAGGATTATTGAACAGATTGGAACACCGCCACTTCCCACAATGACAGATCTGCAGAAGGTCATTGACCTGATAGCCATTGATGCAATTCTGATGCCTGATCAGATTGCCCATGTTTCCTCCTTCCTTGTATCCTGCCGAAGAATAAGAGCTTACCTCGAGAAAGCTAAGTCGACAGATATCATCATCGTCTGGTATGGCGAATCAATCAACCAATTATCCGAGCTTGAAAATGAAATCGAGCGCTGCATCCGGAACGGTATAGTCGATGATAAGGCGTCAACTGAGCTTGCCAATATTCGGCGACATACCGCTATCACGATTGATCAGATCAAAGCAAAGCTTGATGCACTACTCAGGAAAAACAAAACTTGGTTTTCGGAGAGTTTTGTTTCCTTAAGAAACGGACACTATACTTTGCCAGTTAAGCGTCAACACAAGAACAATGTCGCCGGTTCGGTTATCGACCTGTCGCAAACCGGAGGGACCTGCTTTATTGAGCCGGTATCTGTGGGCAGACTGCAATCGGAGTTGTCCGCACTGCAAATTGAAGAAGACAGCGAAGTCAGGCGTATCCTGTATTCCCTGACGGCTCTTATTGGCGAGAGCCTTCCGACTATTAAGCAAAACATCGAGACCATGGAAACACTGGACTTTCTCTTCGCCAAAGGTAAGCTAAGTTTGTCGATGAAAGCCTCGTCCGTCATCATTAATTCCGAAAGAAAAATCCTTATGATCAACGCCAGACATCCATTGCTTAATCGCGAGACTGCCGTCCCTTTAAACTTTGAAGTCGGCTATACAACAAATGGTGTCGTTATTACTGGCCCGAATACGGGCGGCAAAACCGTTGCCTTAAAAACCGTAGGACTTCTCTCTCTGATGGTACAAAGCGGACTGCATGTTCCCGCAGAAGAAAACAGTATTTTTTGCCTGCACAATCTTGTTTTGTGCGATATTGGCGATGGGCAGAGTATTACGGAAAATCTATCGACTTTTTCTTCTCACATTAAGAACATTATCGAGATACTAAGGCAGGCAAATCTTGAATCATTGGTCCTTCTCGACGAACTTGGCTCAGGAACTGACCCGGCCGAAGGAATGGGGCTGGCAATTGCCATCTTAGATGAGCTGAGCGCCAAAAAGTGCCTGTTTGTTGTAACAACTCATTATCCGGAAATCAAAGAATACGCGGCCAATAAGCCTAAGCTTGTCAATGCCCGCATGGCCTTCGACAAAGAGAGCCTTTTGCCGCTCTACCGACTGGAAATCGGAGAGGCTGGGGCGAGTTGCGCACTCTATATTGCGGAAAGGCTGGGTATGCAACAACACATGCTTATCCGCGCTCACGAAGCCGCCTATGGAAATTCAACCAGTCAATACGAGGGTGCGCTACAGCAAAGTAATTCGTTACCTGCTCAGGTCGCTATAGTACCCCAGATTGCCAAACAAGAAGCACCAAAGCCAAAAGTTCAGTCTCGCAGCGAAACGTTCAATCTTGGTGACAGCGTCATTGTCTATCCTCAAAAAGAAACCGGCATTGTCTACGCACGTTCCAACGCTAAGGGCGAAATTGGCGTTCAGATTAAGGGCAAGAAAACCCTTATAAACCATAAACGGCTAAAATTACTGATAGCCACCAGTGAACTCTATCCCGATGATTATGATTTCTCCATCATCTTTGACAGTGTAGCAAACCGAAAAGCCCGCCATCAGTTGGACAAAGGCCACTATGAGGGGAATGTGATTGTTAATGAGTGGGATAGAAAATGAATTCGCACTTGCCATTTGAAACAAGTCAGTTTTGCTGTGAAAGGAAGAATATGATGAGCATAATGATTCGTCTGGAAAACAAAAACGATTATCTAGAAGTTGGAAATATGTAACGACTCATTTTCCATTTTCTCTTCGCACATTATTTGGATGGCATAAAGCAACCTAAATCGTTCAAGGATGGTGGCCGTAAATCGCTGCAAATTGAACGCAGTTCAAAGTTCAAGTTCTCAACTACCTCCCGCATATGAGCAATAGCTTTGTTGCCCTTTACGCTTGGACATTCTTCGGCAATGTCATCCAACCATCGGTTCAGGTCTAACGCTAACTGTAACCGTCTATCGTGAAGATCACGAGCAATTGATTTTCTCTCTTGCTCAATACGAGTTCAACAAGCGTGAGGAGTTTATTAATATGGAGGCAATCATCCATGAATTAGCTCAGTTGCAAATCCCGCATGAGAAAGTTCCTGATCCTTAAAAAGTTGACATAACGTTAATCCCCTATTTTGGCGGGTTGTGCAAAAAACACCCAAACTATGTTCTTGCCGTGGCCAGAAAAGGTGGCGTTCAAGCAGAGAAAGCCTCACTGGAGAATTGGATCTCTAATCATCGGAATAAGTTTCAGGAGGGATCGCTCACCGAAATGTTCTGAGACGCGTCAGGATGGCCTAAGATCTAAGGAACGTGCAGAAAGGGTCTATAGGCACGGCCTTCGCTATGCGTTCGCTCAGGAGAGCTATACTGAGGCACTAGAAAAACACCTTGCTCTCGGCGAAAGCCAAGCTGATGCAGAGTATCATGCGCGGGTAGACGTATCGAGGGAGCTCGGCCATGGCAGTGACGAGATCACGCTGATATACCTCCCGTGAGTGATTAAGAAGGAAGCCCGCGACAGAAGAGAGGGGGGTGGTGCCGAAGTCGGCACATGGTCAAAGAACGAGCGTTTTTTGACAAATGAACGCTCGTTATAAACAACAAACTGCCGTGAGTATTAAGGGTAAGTTTGACTAAAACCGCGAAATGTAAATCAGCAATATTGCTTGGACATTTATATTCGCATAGTATTTACATATAGACCAACTGGACAGGGAGAAAAGTGAGATGACCGAGAAGATACCCACTAAGAATATAAATTTGGAGACTAAAACTAAGGCTAAAGAACAGGATTGGGAACTAGAAAGATAGAGTGCGGCTGCTGACGAAGAAACGCCCTGGTTGAACCAGGGCGTGAATTGCTTACAGGTAGAATCCCTCGTATTTTAGATTTCATCCGTGGTCCTTAGTGATTAAATACATTCATAAGTTCCGTTTGTTATTTCAACCTTTTCTGGCGTATCAATTTTAAACTTCCCTATAACAGTTTTTCCATCAACATCATATAGTGGAATGTTTATGGGAGCGCTATTTTCCATTTTTTTCATGTAGTCTACAGCTTCTTGAGGGTTATTGGGTTGATCTTTGTTCAAGTCTTTTGTTTTTATATACCCAACTGTCCCATCTACACCTTTTGCCTGCATTAAATCTAGTCCCTGCTCGTTTGCACCCGAGCCATATGTCTCTCCATTCTGGTTAACTCCATGAGGTGCCTTAATATTTTGGATAGACTGGTTAGGAGTACCACTAGCTGTTGCGGGAATAGCCCCATAACTAAATGACCCTGCTACAAAACCAGCAATAAGAGCTAATGGGATTATTAGTTTAATTCCGTGTAACTTTATAGATTTCATCTTTTTACATCCTTAATAATATAAATAGGGTATTTTTGCATAACCCCTCTAAAAGGTGGAATAAGCAAATTTGACCGTGTAATTGAGTTTATTTTTGAATAACTGCATCCATTATTAACTTTCAAAACATTTAGAAAGCATTTGAAGCATGTCAAAAATAAGCAAGTTATACTTGTGACACACAAAAACATGAATAAATAGGCTTGTCAAAAAGTCTAACTTTTTGAAAGAGGGCTTATTCCCCCTTTTCGGGGGGATGGGCAAAAACACCCAATTTTGTCTGCATTATTTTGCTTTTTTTAGTTGAAGTATCTCCTCATCGTGTATGTTTAGTTTCTTGGCCGCAATCCTAGCCTCAAATTGTAATTCCTCAATCTTTGTGGCAAAGGTAGTATGTTGATCTTTATTGTCCTGGGCTATCCTATCTTGGCTAACTCTAAAGTCTTGTAAGGAAGTGAGTTGTAAATTAAATTTATCCTCCATACGAACTTGACTGTCATTTAACTTCTGGAATTCTCCTTTTAAACCTTGAACCTCTCCCTTTAAACCGTGAAACTCTCCCTTTAAACCGTGAAACTCACTGAACATTTTAGCAAATTGGTCTAGCATTAACTCTTGAAATTTCTCGTTATCCATCTTCAATTCTCCTCTACAAATGATATTATCTAAGCTTACATCGTGTGGCATGAAAAGGCTACAGGTTAATTACTGTTACACCTTCATGCCAGAAAATCTATCTAACCAAAGTTGAGTCCGATAACAGACAAGTTCACTAAAACCTATTTCTCCATTTTCGTCCAAATTCCTCCCTGACAGCCAATTAATCTGTTTTTATTTCCTTCACATTTTGCCTTTCTGAGCGTGTTTTTGTTCGGAAGGCCAAAGTCTGTTTTTCTCTCGCTCACGTCGATTTACTATGGAGTTTGTTTCTGGTTTTTCCTATTTGGGTCACATCCTATTCTAGGGGCATGGATAGTGCCGAACTGAGGAAAAGCAATCTCAGGTATTTCTTCATAGGGCTTTTCTCTAGTTCTTTACATTGAAGTCTAATTTGGGGTATTAGTTTTTTTGACTCACCTTTGATCTATATCCTTTTTCCCAACATGCATTGCTGTACTCTCCTTAGGGAGGGGATCGGCTGAGGCAGAGCACAGTTTAGCGTTAAAACGATCTGAATAAGCGTTTATGTTAGGCCTAGCCGTTACCATGATTTACGTCTTTGTTTGAACTGTCGTTTGTATTACTCCTGCTAGCGGTGGCAGCGCGCCTTCGAAAGCGTACTCCAAAACAAATGATCATTTGGCCTGACGTGCTTATCAGAGAGAACCAGCGAGGAATTTCGCTTAATTATCTAAACGAGCATTAGTTCAACTCTTGTCGATGATGGGTGTTACAACAGATGCCATCAAAAAGGGCACATCAACCTAAACTTGCGTTTGAATTGGTGTGCGTCGAAGATAATTTAGTAACTCACTCATCTAATTTTCCTTACTCCCACTCAACATCAACATCTCTAGCGCACAAATACATTCCATCTGGGGTTAAATAATTAATATGCTTCAGCGGAACGTTGTCGTCTTTGCCTGCTACAAATGGTCTTTCGTTTAGCCCGTCATCAACCAGTTTTTTATCCGTAATACTGATAATTTCACCGACCATTCCCCAGTACCAATATCCCTTATTGGCGAGATTAATGAAAGCAATTGCATGAAATAGCATTTTAACCCCCCTGTAATCACTTAGATTTAAACGAGCGTTAGTTTAGCCAATCGCGTAATTAGTGAAGTGCTCCATTTCCTGTGGCTTCGAGATTTCCTCCCAGTGCCCTTCTCTTATAGATACCTCTGTCTAAATCCATTTAAACCACGTTTCTTCTTTAGTACGGCTGCGTATCCCCTGAGCCACCTTCTCAATAGCAATATAATTGTAGATACCTAAGCTTAGATAGCAGCCATTTTCTTTGACGGCAGTTATTGCTTCGTCTTTGTCTACGTAATAGCCAAAGCATCTTGTACGACTGCGCCTGTCAAGTTCAGCTAATGCGGTGATGAAATACATGTGAATCCTTTTTTCGTGATTAACAAGTGTTGAAACGGCTGTGGTTTGTTGGCAGTTTGGCTATAGATATGCTGGTTTAAGGGTTCATTCAAACGAGCGTTAGTCCTACCTAGGGTTACGAAACGATAATAATTCGGCGCCATGAATAAAACCCCGTTGCTGATATGCAAACGAGGTCTTAGCTTCTCTTCACTTTGTGCCAGAGAAAAAAGCATTTACTAATCAGAAGATTAACAAAGGTCGCCCGCCCTCTGCCCCGAAACGGGAAATATCTGGTTCACCCAGTAAGGCGGGAAGTATCTTCAGGCAGCGAATGACTTCGGCAGGTAACCGAAAGCCATGCTGTCGAGCCCATGCCAAACCGCCATATACCAGTTCTTGAGCCAGAGCCAATGAACATTCGATCGCTTTATCCTCGCCATTAGAATGTGTCAGCAACATGTCAAGTTCCATCCGGGACAGGCCCTTGTGCACAAAGACATCCTTGAGCCCCAAACCCCAAGTGTCAACCAGAAATCCTACCGCCGTAAAGCCGCGAGTTGTTTTCCTGACAATGATGACATTCGCCATATGAGCATCCTTCCAGTTACTATTGATAGCGCAGCACTCAAGCGGGTGCTCCTGCGACAGTGCTGAAACAGGAACAGATGGGTGCCCATCCGATCCCTTTTTCTTTTTCGTGGGTTTCCTATTCTTAGACACAGGCATTTTCGTTCATCTCTTTCACTATTGATTTCATCGGCGAGGCGGAGAACCATCTCTGCACAGCACGACCTTAACCTGCTGATATTGACGCATCACAAGTTCCATTTTAAAGTAATTCTACAGTCTGTCTGGAATTCCTGCAAGATCGCTCTGTCGTGCAAAAATTAATGATCATTGATTTAGAGTTAGGCAAAGAAGTTTTTTTGAATAAACGAGCGTTGGCTTGGGCGCGTATCCAAGATGAACAGTGATTCACCAATCAACAGCAATAAAAGAGCCCCACCGTTTCAGACAGGGATGAAGCTAATGGAGAGGTTTCTTATTGCTATTTTGCCCTGAATTTGGTTAATTAGGGAAATGAACAAGTGAAAAATAACAGGAGGCCTACGCATCTATTAAGCGATGACCTTCCTTTTGGTTAAGCCTAAAGCTACAACAGCTACAACTTGGGGTACCCAAAGTGGCAGCCATCGTCCTTTTACTGCTCCAATAAGCGAGCCGAGGAGCAGGATTAGTCCCCCTATGTCTGCCATCGGCTACAGCTCCTTTGTCTCCCATATGCTCAATGCTCCCTTAGCTGGAATTGGAACATCTAAGAGCTTTCCGTCCTCCAAAATCCAAGCATAGCGACCAACTGCGTACTCTCCAAAATCCAATTCCGGTTTCTTAACTGCCTCAATAAACTCAGGTGTCATTTTAACGCAATCGACGAGGGTACAAGTGGAGATTATTACCCCCGTTGGCAAATCAGCATATACCTTGTCATAAGTCACGACTGAACGCCTTATACTATATCCCGCTCGGCACAAGATACTGAAAAATGGTTCATTGATACAAAGAGCTTGTTGACCAGCCGTTAGCTTCCGACTAGCATGTATAGCCAAGGGCCCACGATACTTTGTGTACCAGGAGCGTGTTTCGATTCGTTTTGCTCCAACTGCGATCAGGGTTGCATGTGGTTGGAGTAGTGATAATGCTTTCATAATGACTTTCCTCCTTGTAATGTTTGCAGTCCGTTTAATCTCCATAAACGCCAGCAGTGTTAGAACTTCATTCTTTATGATTTGTTCAATAGCTTCCATAAACGATGCCTGATATGTTGTGGGCTTTGCCTCCATTTCTTGAATGAGTGTTTCGGGGACGTTACTAATTTCTAGTAGAGTCCTAAGTTCTTGCGTGTCTTTTTGCATACATTCACCTTCTTTCTTTGTTGACTTTGGTGTTATCTACTTTAAGGCAAAAAAAATAAGCCTCTTTCTTAAAGAGGCTCAACACCCTGGACCGAAAGGGAGGTCCCAATAGTGCAGGTCAGACCTAACGTTCCTACGCTATCAAGGATAGAGTAGATGGTCCGGCTCAAGGATGAGGGAAAGGGAGGTGACCCAAAACCTCGCCTGTTGCTGATACTATCGTACCATGACACAAAAACTTAGTGAAGAGACTTTTTTAATTTTTTGAAAGTTTTTGGTTTTTCTTTGATTTCCTTGAATAAACGAGCGTTTAAATGGTTTTCAGCCAATTAATCTAAAACAGGACGATACACCTTCCGGTCCAATGTATAAACTCTCGCCGAAAGCGTTCCTTCTTCCGTTTGCTCAGCTGCCTTATTGAAATCGAACATGAGCGAGTCAATCATGTCCAGATGATGCAGGAGTTCAGCTTCTTTAATCATTGGCCGCTTCGGGCTACCCCACTCTGGTGTTTGGTGATGCGATAGAATAATGTGCTGCAACAGGAGTTTCTTCTCTACATCGAGCCCTTCCATATGCTCAATCACACGTAGCCCGATGGCGATGTGCCCCAAGAGTTCCCCTTCTAATGTGTATTCTGTGTCCAAGCCTGTTTCATCAGTCGTCAGCTCATAGACTTTGCCAATGTCATGCAAGATGATTCCAGCATAGAGCAGGTCCGTATTGCATGGATAAACGGTCGTTAGTTTCTCAGCGGCAAGAAGCATGGTCGTGATATGTTGCAGTAGGCCGCCCTGGTATGAGTGATGAAAGGATTTAGCGGCTGGGTAGTACATGAGGCTGCCTTTGTGTTCCTGAATGACGGCTTTGACAGCCACTTTGAGCTTATCGTTGGCAATGGCTTCCACGAACCGGATAAGAATGGCCCACATCCGATCCGACGGTGTTGGAGCTGAGGGAATAATCGTTTGTGCTTCGTACTGATCGGTGTCAGTGGCTTTGCGCAGTTTGTTGATCTTGAGCTGTAGCGTTCCCTTGTAATCTTGGACCATGGCATCGGCTTTCACGATGGCCCCTTTTTTGGGATATTGTCCCATAAGTGTTTCCGTAATATCCCATACTTTGGCGTTGATCTGGCCGCTAGCATCAACCAGGGTGAGATCGAAGTACTTCTTGAGCTCTTTGGTTGCTTTTTCGGCAATCTCTTTCACGGCAAAAAAGCCGATGATGTTAGTGTCCTTTTGAAAGTCTTTGATCACGTTGATAGCCTTCCTTTCTTTGAAAATACGGGCAAGTTTCAGCGTTCAGGATAGGTGATGTTTTGGCATTGCGGAGCAGGCACTTTGGGTATTTGTAGTTGTGGCATTTAGCACAGGTGCAGGTGGCCACATTGGTTAATACAGCCATATTGACCCTTCCCCTCCTTCTCATATCCTAAAAGGAAAATGCCCGTTGCAGCCATGAGGCAACCTCCAACAGTTCTCGAGCCATGATATTATTCTCAATCAGAACAACTGCTTTTAGACACAAGAACATTTCCGAGTCGTCTTGTCCCATATCTTCGTCAGCCCCATAAAAATAGGCTAAAATATGTCCATTGAAAATCAGGATGTTGTGCTCAGCACAATCCCTCCTAGCCAGTCGGAATTGTGTCGGTTGCGCCTTGCTAAGTTCAAGGGGTAGAAAACCCGGTGCCTGACACCAACTTATCAAGTTATTGTTTCGTTTTTGAAAACTAGCGTTTTTATTACTGGACGGAATACCCATTATAGGACTCAGGAAGAGAGCCAATATTCTAATATTCTTATTCATACAGCTTGACCATATATGTTTTTGAATAATAGGCTATATTACGCATGAATATATAGTATAATAGTACGAGGAAGGTAGGTGGGAAGCTTGC
>DASRMA010000059.1:0-7055 GCA_035648155.1 Desulfosporosinus sp. | reverse complement strand
GAGATCACGGTTCCGGCGAGGACCCCTTGAAGATGGTTGTCTCCCAGTTGCCGGAGGAATTTTTGGATTACTGTCAGGTCGGCGAGTGGAGCCATACCTACTTGGAGTATGCTCAAGGCGAAGTAGAGAACGCCCAAGCCGAAGATGGACAGGGCAAGAAATCGGCCTCTATTTGGAATAAATAGATAACCCAGGGCGCCGAGGGCCATGATAAAGGGTGTTATCCGATCTAAGGGAAAAGCGAGTAGTTGATTTGTTATCGTGCTTCCGATATTACTTCCTAAAATCAGCGCCAGAGAACTTTCAAAAGAGAGCAGCTCGGCATCTACGAAAGACACGGCCATTACGGTTAAGGCAGTGCTTGATTGAAGCAGGGCGGTAGCAATTGTCCCACTCCAAAATCCCCGCCAGGTGGTTGCTGTCATCCAACGGAGCACTTGGTGGAGGCGAAGCCCTGCAAACGACTGAAGCCCGTGACGCAAAACTTTCATTCCCCAAAGAAGAAGACAAAGGCCGAGTACTAGGGTAAATAAATACATTTGGTTCAGCTCCTTTCGCACTCGTTCCAGGGGCGGGACTATCGTGTTCCATTGCTATTCGTTGAGCAATAGAACTAAAACTGCAGGCATTCCATCAGTTCTAAAACAAGAAAAAAGAACACTTAAATATTAAGTATTCTTTAAAATATGTTTGAGGTCGACGCGACATGACTCCCGCTGGCATAAGTTACCCTAAGAGGTGATAATATGTCAGTTCGTTTTGGCAATGTTCGTGATTGGCCTTTTATGTTTGCCCTAGGAAAGCAAGGGATTGCTGATAGCATTTCTCCATGGCGTAAACAGCCCATGGAGGAAACCCTTAAATACAGAGAGCGTATTCTCAAAGGGTTTTGGACTTGGATTCAACAGTCTGGATCCATTGTCTTTATTGCAGAGGCTTCATCTGAGGAGGGTGAGACCTGTATAGTTACTGGAAAAACCACAGCTGTTGGTTATTTGGTTTTACAGACCACTGCTAGGGAAGAGTTAACGGGTGTTTTACAAGGGTGGATCATGGATTTTGCTGTCCTCCCAGAGTGGAGGGGCAAAGGTGCGGGGAGAGAGTTATTGAAAGCATCCGAAGACCATTGTAATGATCAAGGTATTCCGTATCTAGGTCTTGCGGTTAGTAGTCATAATGTGAGAGCACTTCATCTTTATGAGCAGTTCGGATTTGCCGAGGAACGAAAGCTTATGGTTAAACGATTGAAGTAGTTAAGGTTATACACCCTTCTTACCATAAGATGTGTTAGGTTTTTTTTCGTGGTATAATATCCCTATTGAGTGAAAGGCCAAATATTAGGAGGTTTACTGTGGAACAGAAGGCGATTATAGCGTTAGTTCAGTCCGTGCTGGCGGAGACTCGGGGTTTTGACGGGTATGTCATTGTAAGGGCACAGTCACGCAGGGAATGGGGCATGCGTTTAAGTAATGGACACTTTGAACGGGTATCAACCGGTGCAGATAACGGCTTTGGTGTTCAGGCGTTCACCAAGAATGGGGCATCGGGTTTTGCCACGTCAGACGTTTTAGCGGAAGGGGCCTGTCAGAAACTGATCGAAAAGGCTATTCAGTTAGCCCAGAGAAATGAAGCGATCGGGACGAAATCTAATAGTAGGATTTGGGAGGCCCCTCAGGTTGTGGCGGAGGAAGCTAATCCAGCCCAAAAGGCTTTCGGAGAAATACCTTTGGCTGAACTTGAGAAAATGGTGATGACTTTGCACTCTCGTCTGAGAGACGCCTTCCTAGAGGGGGTTTGGCAAACCAGTTATCGTCAGGTAGAAGAAATCTGGTGTATCGGACGAACAGATGGGACGAACGTGTCGTTTGTCATTCCTAGAGCTGTGTTGATGCATCAAGGGACAGTGCGGGATAAGGGCAAGGCTCAGAGTACTCTGAGTCACCGTAGCGGGGTGGACGCCAGTGTGCTCTTTGAGGAGTTAGAGGATCATGCCCTAGAAAGAAAAGCGCTGGACCGAGCTGAATTTGCCAGAGCTGTATGTGGTGCGCCTCAACTGCCGAGCGGCCATTATCCTCTGATTATCGATTATGGGCTGGCAAAGGGGCTAGCTCACGAGGCCTTCGGACATGCAGTAGAGTCTGATCATATGAAGGAGTCTGTCCTGGGCGAAGCTGGGAAACTTCGTAAGGGCCTACGAGTGGCTAGACCGGGCGTCAACCTTATTGATGGTCCTCTCCCGGGGGATTGGGCCTATCAACCTTATTCAGCCAATGGGCTCCTCAGACAAACTGTGACCATTGTACGGGACGGGGTGTTGGAAGCTGGGCTGGGGGATGTTTTTTCAGCTGAAGAAGCGGGAATGCCTGTCACCGGAGCTGGTAGAGCGGAGAGCTATGGGCATATTCCGCTGCCCAGAATGAGTAATATTCGATTACTAGTTGATCGCCTGCTTCCTTTAGCACCCTTAGACCATTTGATGGATGAAGTGAAAGCTGTGAGAGAAACTCTCATCCAACATGGCGAGCTGATTGAGGGGGAGAAAAACTTGCTTCTTTTGGGGTATCGTGGGGGTCAGGTTAATCCTAAAACTGGAGATTTTGTGTTTCAATGTGACGGGATTATTGATGTTGCTGACCCGACTCTTCCAATCTATGAACCCTCTATTTTTAGTGGAAAAATTCTTTCTGCCTTGGAAGCGATTCGCGGAGGTCTCGGCGAAGGATGTTTTGATGCTATCGGAACCTGCGGAAAGGGTGGACAATCTGTTGCCTCAAGTGGTGGAAGCCATCGTTATCTGCTCATGGATGCCGATCAACAAGTCAGTTTGGGAGGGGAACACGCATGAAACTCGTCGCACAATTAGAGGAGCTTCTCTATCAGGCTCAGCATACTCCAAAGAAAGAGGAACTACGCCTATCGGATTGGCGCATTTTGGTTCATGAATCGGAAGCGGTATCCCTAGGAATAAAAGATAATACCCCTGGGGGGGTGTATACACCCCCTAGTTATCGTCAGGGCGAAAGCGGCGAAGTTTTCTTGGTCTGGGCAGATGGAAAATGCAGTCAGGCAATGGTACAATTGGGATCTGATGACGATGCGGGGCATTGGCAGCAGGAATTAGCACAATGGAGACAGGCTTCCTATGAAGATCCCGATGCTGCACATATCCCTTCTCCGGCACCAGTGACACTAGTAACTGTTGAGGACCGAGCGATACATGCGATATTTTCTGGAGATGGTCAGATTTTATTTGATCAAGTAAAGCGATGGCTGACGGATAAACCCTCAAAAGCTAAGATGCAAGGAAGTATTCAAACAGCTTGGGGATACCGACATGTTCGTACTTCGACTGGTCTTGCCGTTACCTATCAACAATCTCAATTTGCATCGTGGTTTTCTTTTGACAGCTTGATTGGAGGAGGATTTGCTAAGCGCAGGCTATCTCGACCGGAAGAACAGGAGGGATTATGGGCACGGACGTTGAATCTGTATGAAGCGATGCAGATAGTTGCTCCGCCCGTTGGACCCCACACGCAAGTAATCCTTGCCCCTTCTATGACGGCGGATATGCTTGGACAGTTTATACTGCCTAATTTTTCAGGAGACCGAGTGCTCGAGGGTCAGGGTGCATTTCCAAAGGAGAGCTTTCTGAAGAATAAACTTGTGTTCCATCCGCACTTTTCATTACTCATCGACCCTCTCCGTCCGTTGGAATTGGGGTCTTATCTGGTTACAGCTGAGGGAGTGCCCGCAGTTCGTACTGTGTTGGTTCATGACGGAAGGCTTCAGTCCCCCTACCTCCGGATTAAGGATTCAGTGCGCTGGGGCGCGAAGCCGACGGCTATTCCTCAAGGAATGGCAGGGCTTTACCTCAAGCATAAGGAGGAGATTCCCTGGGGAGAGGCCTTACAGGGCGTGGAAGATGGCGTACTTGTCTTAGCGGTGCTGGGCTTACATACTCAGGAGGCAGTTTCCGGGTCTTACTCTCTAAGTGCACCTCACAGTTTGCGGATTTTAAAGGGTCAAATAGTCGGGAAAACGGATGTAAAATTAACGGGTAATTTCTTTACAGATTTGGTGGCACCCACGACTAAGGCGGCATTGTCTGATCTGGATACATTTCCTTATCTAATGATAACGACAGGAGTACAGACCCTATAAGGGAAGACGGGGGAGAAAATTTTACAGATGTTGGATATGCATGTGCACCTTCTCGGGCACAACGATCGAGAGGCAAACCGGGAAAATATTCGAGCGTTTTTGGATGAAGCTTCCCGCCGCGGTTTGAAAGAAATTGGGTTTGCTGATCATGACTATTACTGGGATCAAATGAACTTTCCTTTAATTCGAGAAGTGGCGGAGGACTATCCTGATTTAGCCGTCCGTATTGGGTTGGAGGCCGAATACCGTCCTCACGAAGAAGGAAGAATCAAACGTCTGCTTGAACAGTTTCCGTTTGATTTTGTGATTGGCTCAGTTCACGAGTTTGACGGGTGGATCTTTGATATTCTAGAAGAGGAACCCATACATCATCAGAAAGACGCGGATGAGTTTTACGGTCGGTATTTTGAAGTGGTAACCCTAGCCGCAAAAAGTGGATTATTTACGACGATAGGACATTTTGATCTTATCAAAGTATTTGGAGTTAGGCCGGGTAAAGATATTTTAACGCTAGCAGATGAAGCCTTAACCACGGTTGCTGAGCATGGCTTAGTCTTGGAAGTGAACACGAACGGCAGGTACAAGCCAGTTCAAGAATTTTACCCAGAGTGGCGCCTAATCAAGGAAATTGGGCGACGTGGCATCGAGTTCACCTTGGGGTCAGATGCTCATTGCGCAGAGATAGTGGGTCGAGACGTTGAGGAGGCAAGTCAGTTGCTACGTCAGATCGGGGTTTACTCGGTCGTTGGGTTCGACAAGCTGAAAAAAGTAAGCTACAATCTCCACTGAAGAAGTTTTTTTAGGCCTATGGTCGTTAGGAATAGACTTTACATTTTGGTGCAACACTACAGATGTGTGTCAGTTGAAATGTGAAGGAGACGAGCAAATGCCTTGGATTGAAATTGGACTTACTCCTCGAGTAGAATGGAATGAAGAGGGACTTGAGGATTGGACATTAGCCCTATCTGCCTTTTTCACTGAAAGTGGCACGGGATTAGATCCTAAGATAAGGATGTTACCAGGATGTAATGTCGTTCAATTAGGGGAAGCGGGAATTGGAGAACTTACGTTAAGCGGCTCTGAGCGACTCGTCATTTTGGATGGATTTTCGGTAAAGGGAAATGTGGAATGTGATTTTGCACGTTTTGTGGTACGTTTTGCCTGTCAGATGGGGGCGGTAGGGGTTTGCGTCTCTAATTCTAGTGCCACTGAAATAAGCTTTTGGCGAAAAATGGGTGGAGTTATTCAGCCAGATCCAGTGCCGTTGAAAGCGCCCATTGAACGAGAGAAAGTAGCTATAAAACAACTTGCGAAATTTGGCTTACTCGTGACGTATGAGGGCGAACCAGCCCTATGCCTAGAACCGATTATGTGTAATTCCCATGCGCCTGGGCTCGTAAGCCTTGCTCAACGCCGGTTGGAGAAAAAGTATGGCGGAACCCCATTGGGATTTGCTAGCCGGATGGCTGTGCATTGCCCCTGGGATATTACTCGTGAACAATGGGATGATTTATTGTCTTTTAGCAGACTACAGGCCTACGATTTGTTGGATGACCTTGTCAATACTTTTCAAAAAGGATAAGTTAGGTATATGAAAGAAAATAACAAGTCAAAGACTGGCATACTGACTGGTTATTTACTTGAATGTGCCTTATAGTGAGACACAGGGATTAGAGTTAGAGAGGACTAGGGGGAGAGAGAGTATGGCTGCAAATGATTTGGCTCATGAACTGGCACGTACCCTGAAGGAATCCAATGAATTTAAGCAGTTTCTTAAATCTAAACAGAAGGTTATGAGTGATACTAATAATCATAAGATGATTCGTGAGTTCCAATTGAAACAATGGGAGATTCGCGAGGCACAAATGTTGGATACTGAGGTTAGCGAAGAGAGGCAACAGGAGTTAGAACGTTTATATAGTCTGGTGAGCCTAAACCCTGCGGCAAGAGAGTACTTAGAAGCAGAGTTTGAAGTATCACGCATGGTCAATGATATTCAAATAATAATTGGAGAGGCGATTCAAGACGCGATGCCAATCGGTTTTGAAGAGCTTTCTCTCTGATACAGTATTTGCAAAGAGAGCCAATAACCATCCATGACTTAGGTATATGAAAGAAAATAACAAGTCAAAGATGTCATGGATATTTTGCGTCAGGCAAGGAGGTGCGTTTACCTCATAGCGGGCTATTAGGTAAATATACCGACGCAGTATGACACAAAATAGACTGGCATCTGACTGGTTATTTTTTTGAATGTGCCTTAAGGAATATGCTCAGTTAAAAAGAGGTGCTTAGCTATGAAAATTGGGATGGTTTGTTACCCAAGTTATGGGGGGAGCGGTGTTGTAGCGACGGAGCTAGGGTATGCTCTGGGCGAGCGCGGGCATGAAGTCCATTTCATTTCCTCTGCTCGGCCGTTTCGTTTACATCGCTTTCACGAAAAATTATTTTTCCATGAGGTGACGGATGTAAATTATCCGTTGTTTAAATTTCCACCGTATACATTATTGCTAGCCAATAAAATTGTCGAAGTCGCGAATTTTGTAGGACTGGATGTCATCCATGCTCACTATGCGATTCCTCACAGTATTAGCGCTTATTTGGCCAAACAAATGATGACTAGGCCACTACCACTAGTGACCACGTTGCATGGTACGGATATCACGTTAGTGGGTGCTTTTGAAGAGTTCAATTTATTAACACGTTTGGCACTGCGCGCCAGTGACCGAGTTACGGCAGTTTCAGCTGCGCTGGCAAGGGAAACAGAGGATACCTTTGGGACGTTAGAACGAGGAATCACAGTTATCCCCAATTTCATTGATCCCAATATTTACTTACCTAGTGAGGAATTAATGGCAAAATGTCGTAAACATTTTGCGCCGTGCGGAGAAAAA
>DASRMA010000058.1:0-36425 GCA_035648155.1 Desulfosporosinus sp. | reverse complement strand
CGGCGCCTGAGGGGTCCCTTCTCGCCGTCCATGGCTTCAGGGACGCTCGGCCATCCATGGCCAGCGCTTGACGCTAGCCCAGTTTTCTTTATCTGACGCAAAATATCCTTGGCATCTTTGACTTGTTATTTTCTTTCATATGCCTTAGTAGAGTAACAATTAAACAATACAATTGCAAATTGTATGCCAAAATGCAGATATTACATTTCTGTGTAAATATTCCTTTCAAACCCGCTAGCCTAAAGGATATTGGCGATCATCTTTCTCCCTTTTCCAGTGGAATTGATTCACCTCTAATCCACAGGAAAATGATGTAACTCAAGTCGATTCTAGACCGCCCAAGTTATAATTAACTTGAGTCCGCTAAATTTAAGGGTAACTACAAGGTTAACCTGAGCTCCAAAATATGCTTTTGCTTCGCTCATTATCTTTATAACCATAAAAATCACTAGCAACAAAATAGACACAATCTTGATAAAACCTGCCAAATGGGAGAAGAATAATCTCATACTAATGAAAGTTTAATTTTTTTGGTTTATCTCGTGAAATAAGTTATACTTAAATTAGTCTGTCATCGGATAAAGATTGCATGACAAACTTCAAGGAGGTAGAAACCATGAACAAACAAACTTTAAGTACTCCCAACGCACCTGCCGCCATTGGACCTTATTCTCAAGGGGTTAAGGTGGGAAATCTCATCTTCACATCCGGACAGCTTCCTATGAACCCACAAAGTGGAGAGTTGGTCGCGGACATTGAAGGTGCAACCAAACAATCCTTAGATAATGTCAAGGCTATTCTAGAGTCCGCAGGCTCTTCTATAGACAAGGTTGTAAAAACCGTGGTTTTTCTAAAAGATATGAATGACTTTGTAGCGATGAATGCCGTTTATGCCACCTATTTCCCGAACAATCCTCCTGCCCGTTCGGCAGTACAAGTTGCGCGTTTGCCAAAGGATGCTGTTGTGGAAATTGAAGCGATTGCTCTAGCTGAATAGAACGTAAAAGGGCCCCTAAAACTTTAAAATGGTTTTAGGGGCCCTTTTTTACGTCTATGGGAAACCTTAACTAATTGTCTAATTTCATATCTCCAAATTTAATCCAACCTTTTTTTCGCATAAACTCTGAAATACCTAGGGTTAGAAGAGCGGGTAAAATGAAATGTAATAACACAATTTTAAATAAGACACCAGAACTCATGCCCATGGCTTCGATTGTCCCAAACTGCCCAACTAACCCAGCCGTACCCATGCCAGCACCGGCAGGGATGTTAGCCATCGGCAGAATAGTTGTAGCTAAAGGCCCTAAGATTGCACTTGCCAATATGACAGGCACCCATATCAACGGATTTCTAACAATATTAGGTACTTGGAGCATGGACGTCCCTAACCCTTGGGAAACTAAACCGCCCCATCCATTCTCACGATAACTTGCTACAGCAAACCCGACCATCTGTGTAGCACAACCAACCGTCGCGGCCCCCGCTGCAGGCCCTCCTAATACAAGCATCATGGCCAAAGCAGCACTACTAATTGGCAATGTTAATATTATGCCCATAAGTACAGCAACCAAAATACCCATTGGAATTGGAGCAAGTAAGGTTGCCGACATTATAACGGCTCCCAGCCACATCATAAATTGTGCCAAGGGTGGTCCCATGATGGTCCCCGCAGCGACACCCATCAAGATGGTAACAGCAGGAGTTACAATAATATCCACTTTTGTCTCTTTAGAAACCATTTTTCCAAATTCTGCACCAATGACGGCTGCCACAAATGCACCGACGGGACCTCCAACTGTAGCACCTGCCATACCAGTAATCGTAGAAGCAAATAACACGAGCGGAGGCGCTCCTAATCCAAAGGCCACAGCGACACCGATGGCCGGTCCCATCATTGCCATCGCCTTCATACCAAAATCAATGAGAAATTGTACTCCAAGTTGCTGTCCAATTACTTTGAGGATAAGTCCTACAATAAGACTGGAGAATAAACCCAATGCCATTGCCCCTAATGCATCAACACCATATCTTTTTACAGAAAATACTATATTTTTACGTTTTAGAAAGCTAACCTTTTCTAATGGCTTTTCTGGCTTTTCTTGGCTTTCTTGATCTTTTTTCATGTTTTCCCCTCCTAAATTTCCTCTAATGCAATACGCCTTCCCCTAAATCTCTTTTATACTCCGCTAGGGCTCCGGATACCGGGGCTAACACTCTCTCTATATCCAGAATACATACCGTTCTCTCCTCCCTCTTAAGTTGTTCTGACTTTAACCAATGACAAATTTTTTTTCTAACTCACGAATTTGCGACAAACCAATTAGTTCATTAAATTCTGAGAATGAGGTCATTTCTGGTATTAAGCTTTCAGTGCTTCCTGTTTTCATGAGTTGTGCCATTAAATTCTTCATGGCCTGAGCCGCCACGTACGTTGAAGCAGTCGGGAAGATAACTAAATCATACCCTAACTTTTCCAATTCTTGAGCCGGTAAAAGAGGCGTTTTTCCACCCTCTACCATATTTGCTAAAACAGGGACATTGAAGCTAGATGTTATTTTACTCATTTCTTCGACTGATTCTGGTGATTCAACAAAGATTATATCAGCGCCTGCTGCTTCATAAGCCTTAGAACGGCGAATAGCCTCGTCAATCCCATGGATGGTTCGGGCATCCGTACGGGCAATGATCACGAAATCAGGATTTTGCCTCGCCTCGACAGCCGCCCTTATTTTGCCGACCATTTCGTCCATCGGAATAACTTGGCGTCCCGTCATGTGTCCACACTTTTTCGGGGCAACTTGGTCCTCTAATTGGATAGCGGCCACTCCAGCCATTTCATATTGACGTACTGTTCTCATAACGTTAATAGCATTTCCAAATCCTGTGTCACCGTCAGCTATAACCGGAATATCTACGGCACTTGCAAAATTGTTTGCCCGAGCTAACATCTCACTCATTGTCATTAACCCAACGTCTGCTGTGCCTAAATGACTTGCCGCTTGGCCATAACCTGTCATGTAAACGGCCTTAAAACCCGCTTTCTCAATAATCTTTGCTGTTAAGACATCGTGCGCTCCAGGGGCAACTAATATTTCCTTAGATGCTATTAGATTCCTTAATACTTTACCTTTATTCATTATAATCTAGCCCCTTAATTCAAATTTAGACTTCTTTTAAAATGTTATTCTCCGCCAAAGAAAACGCTTCATTAGGATATTCTTCTGCCATAGCCCCAATGGTATATAACTGATAATTAAGATCCGCCACAAACTCAGGTTTTTCTGGCAATAAAGAAATTCCTCGATTGGCCAAAGATTTGTGTAGAATTTCTAAAGCTTCTTCTTTTGTCGAATGAGCGAAAATGCCACCCACTCCAATGACTCTCTGAGCTTTACGCAAGTCTCGACCCACGGGCGTTCCCGGTACAATTCCAAGAACTGGGTCATAACTCTGCGCAAAATATCCAGCATGCCGTTTAATGGCAATTTCTATGGCAGTAATCGCTAACGCTTTATCAAAATTTATCTCTTTTTCACTAATGCTGATGTGTCCAGTGTTCTTCTCAAGATAATGTGCATAAGCTTGGATCTCCTTGACTAAATTTTCGCCTTCTAAACCAACTTTAGCCAAAACAGCACTTGCTCCAACCGTTTCTACAATTCCTGTAGCACTTACCCTTAATCCTAGGTTACCTTCAACCGTTCTGTAAGATAGCTGCTTCTCATTTGAAACAACTAAGCCCTTTTCCTCTTTGGATAGGTTTACTAAATCAGGTAACACAGAGTGGACATCCGTTGTTGCCCCACCAATATCTATGACAATGATATTTCCATAACCTTCTTTTTCATGGGTACCAAGCGCTAAAAGCTCTGTCCCCATCAGCACCGCACCGGGTGTTGGGGTAACCCGTCCATTAGAAACCATTTCCAGTAAACGGCCTAAACCTTTGGCCCTTGTAATTTGCCTAATAAATTCCTGATGAATTGCTTGCCTCGCGGGTTTGACTTTCAGCTCATGAATCGTTGGCATAACATTAGGCACTCGAGTCGATAAAATTCCGCCTCTTGTCAAAATCTCTTCTACTTTTGCTTGGACTTCAGTATTTCCAGCAATAATGACCACACCATGTGTCTTACTCTGGACAATAACTTCAGCATTCTCCAACAGAGAATCTTGATCGCCACCATCTGTCCCACCGGCTAAGAGAATAATGTCAGGCTTGATCTCCTGTAACACCTCTAATCGAAAATCAACGGCTGTTTCATGTGAAATAATCTCCAATACCCTAGCACCAGCACTCATCGCCACTTCTTTGGCAGCCTTCGCTGTAACTCTGGGCATAAAGCCCATCGCTACCATCCGCAACCCCCCTGCGGCAGAACTCGTTGCCAATGTGTGGGAGGAAGTGACCTCTGCCCACTGAAGATCATCTGCAAGATTATGGCAAGCCCTCATAAGCCCTATCTCTATGTTTTCTACTGTGGTTGGAGCCTGGGAACGACCGATAAAGCTTAAATTGGTCCCAATTCGATTGAATGCTGATATCTTGGTATACGTACTTCCCACATCGTAGACTAAAAGATCAACCTGGGGCATTTTACTTCACCTTCCTTGGCATTCCATTTTTTCTTAAACTATATTGAAATGTAAACATGCCCGTCCATGATACGGCGTGCAGTACGACCAAATGCCGCTCTTTCAAGCTTAATGCCGTCTCCTTCTTCTGTAGCTTCAACTTCAATATCAATAACACCCGCTGGATGTCCAATTCTAACAAGTGCAGATTTAGAATGGGTCACAAGGTTTACAATCGTACCTGGGATTTTCGCTGCTGCTCCAGTACAAGTCGTCCCTGTACCAGCATAAGTTTTGTGTGTCACTTGCATGTACATAAGTCTAGATACAAAATCCACTTGATCAGCGCTAATTTTATTACCTGTAGTAAAGTCCACATAATTTTGTGGTTCACTGACAAAAGCAATCATAGGAAAGGCAGGACTGTTTTTCAACGCATCTGCTTCGTCTTCAGCCATTCCAATTATCGCTGCCGTTTTTCCACGGATTTTTTCTAACAAACCCAATAGTTCCTTGTTTGAGTCAATTTCAGCTGGGGTTTCAATCCCTGTAAGACCTAAATCTTTGGCCCTTACAAAAACCATAGGATTTGCGACGTCAATAATTGAAGCTTCTAAGGTTCCAAAACCATCGATATCAAGCACATCAATTACCTTCCCAGTAGGTAGCATCTTATTAGTTACTGCACCAGCAGTCCCAGCAAAGTCCAACATGATTTTCGCTCCAGTGCCTGGAACCCCTGCAATTTTATAGTCACCGTGTACTTTGGCTTTACCATCTTTCACTGGAACCTCAGCAACCAAAATCTTGCCAGTATTAGTATTATGAATACGAACCATGGTGACAGGCTCGACAGCCGTTACTAAACCTTCGTCGATTGCGAAAGGACCAACCCCTGACGATATATTTCCGCAATTTCCGGAGAAATCGACCTTGTCCGTTCCTATGCTCACTTGCGCAAACGTATAATTGACATCGGCATCAGCTCGTGTAGGAGGCCCAATAATGGCTAACTTACTCGTTAGAGGATCTGCTCCACCCAAACCGTCAATTTGCCTGACATCTGGGCTACCAAAAATAGCCAATATCTCTTGATTCCTTCTTTGTGCATCTGAGGTCAAGTCGTTTTCCATCAGGAAAATACCTTTACTCGTACCAGCCCTTAATATGGCACATCGTATCCTGCGTTGCTCAGTCATACTATTTACCTCTTTCAATTATTCTCTCTTCTACCCACTTAATCACATCTTGTGGATCAGTACCAGGACCAAAGAAGCTCTCGACTCCTAAAAAATCCGTTCCCTCGTTATTAATCTTTTGTTCAATTAGTGCGTGTTCTTCTTCTTTTTCTGCGATCCGTCCGCCAGCCATGAGTACTACATTATCCCTGATCCCAAGTTCCTTAAGGCGCATCTCTACACGCGGGAATAGTGTTAAACCTAACCCTAAGAGGTTGCTAACTCCAATCACATCCGCTTTGGTTTCTGCGGCAACTTCAGCCACGGTTTCTGGCAAATTCATTCCTCGTAAATAGATCACTTCATAACCTGCTTGCTCGAACGCCTCACGAATAACGTTAATTCCTACCACATGAGCATCTGCACCCACAGTCGCTAAAAGGATCTTTTCTTTTTTAGAAATAGGCTTCTCAGCTTTCACTGTAACCTTTTCAGTGGTGTATGATAATTTATCCTCAGGAACATCAACAGGACCATAGCTTGGGATATAGCGGCGAATCCCGTCTATCCCGCGGTGGGTTTTCACACCCCTCTTTAGATCCCAGGCAGCTGCTCTCGGAGCATCGAGAATCCCCTTTTTTCCTGCATTAACAATGCTATTGATTAGCTCTTCATTCCCAAATTTTAACCAAAATTCTTGCGTAATTTCACCTGGACTTAACTGCCGAGACAATCCGAATGTGCTCGTCAGAACAGCCAAAGCCTCTGCAACCACTTCAGCCTGCCGTCGCTCAATAGCTGGATCCTTCATCTCGTAGGAAGCGGTATTTTCGAAGACATTTTGGGTGGCCCAGATCGCCTTAGCCATTGATGCTCCCGTCGGAATACCCACGTTCTCCGCTGCTTTTGGCCGGTAGAAATTTGCTCCACCTAATTTGGCACTAATCGCCATCCGAGCAAAGTGAGCTTGCTCTGCAATCAGATCCGCCGGAGGATTCTGGAAGGTCTCAGGGACAACAATCAAAAACTCACTCCACATAAGTTGTCTAAAAGCTCGCATGACGGCCAAATCAGCCAGTATATTAATTCCACCCACATTCATTTGGAGTCCACTAAGGGCACTGGGTAATCCAGCATGGATCGCTAGGCCTTCGGCTAATAGGCACATTGCTAGCGCCATACCGTCTGTTCCACCAATATTATTGAGGTGTTTATGTGAATCTGTCTGAACAAAAATATTATTCTCAGCACAGATTTGCAGCGCTTTATATCCGTTAGAAACCTTTGTCTTATAATCATGAATACCCCGCCCACCAAAATGAACATGGATAACGGGTCCGATATCTGTACCATCAAAGCCGGCAATCAGGGAATTAATAATGGATAAGTGTGGTGTATCCCCAGTAGCGTTAATACGTAGAGGATGTTGTACTCCACCGCCCAGTTCTATGAATCGGCGCTCTCCGCCAGGTGTTATGCCGCCCTTACCCCGGGACTGCTCAATCAAATCTACCCCATCTAAAGGATCAATGTGCCGGGTGGCTTCAGAATGCACAAAATGGAAGAGATCTATTTTAAGTTCTTCTGCTACTTTATACATAGCGGTTGCTTCCTGATAAGTCTCCTCAGCAGAATTACGGCCCAAAATGGGGTTTTGCACAGGAATACCGGTCTGGGCGGCAAGACGTCCCAATTCTGTAATACGATAACCACTGCGTTCAACTCCATTAACTAATCGAGGAAAAGGAGCTGGCAGACCAGTAATCGAACCATGGAAACCCATTTTAGGCATCTCTACGCCAAAAACCTTTTCGTAGGCTTGAACCCGTTCATAATCTTCTGTAATGATCTTCTTTGTTCTTTCCTGCATCAGGTTCTCCCTCCTATTTGCTTTCGGACTTTGGCAATAAGCCCACCTGCCTTTAAAATTTCCAAAACGTTGGAAGATAAAATAATTCCGCTAATTTTCCTACCACTGGCACAAATTGTAACTTCAGCTGATACAAAGTCTACTTTAATTTCCTGACCATTTTCCACCTGCTGTTCCATGTCACATACTAGAACCGGTAAACCGATGTTTATGGCATTGCGCCTAAAAATTCGAGCGAAGGATTTAGCAATTACTAAGCCTACTCCTGCTTCCTTCAGAGCAACTGGCGCCTGCTCCCGACTCGAACCGCAACCGAAATTCTCACCAGCTACAATAATATCTCCATCCTGTACTTTATTGGAAAAATCCGGAATTTCGCTACCTGCAAGCGCATATTCCTTAAGTTTATTTACGGGAGCTGCCATTGCATAACCAGGGAAAATCTGGTCCGTATCAACATTACCTCCTAAGTTCCAAACACGACCCTGTATCTTACTTTTCCAGCTCATCAACTAAACCTCCTAAAGACACAACAGTACCGGGGGATACGATTGTTCCAGCGATCGCACTTTCTGCTGCAAGACGAGGAGATGCAAGATATACTTTTCCGTCACGATGACCCATTCTACCAGGAAAATTTCGATTCGTTGTGGAAACAGCAACATCCCCTGCTGCTAAAAGTCCCATATGTGCACCGAAACAGGGACCACATCCTGGGCTAGTTATCATACCACCGGCTTCGCGGAAAATTCGGTTTAGACCTTGGTCCTCCATTTGCTGTGCAATATCTACTGATGCGGGTATTATCAATAAAGTAACTCCTTCAGCCACCTTGTGTCCCTTAAGCACTTCAGCCGCCACCAGCATGTCACTTAATCTTCCATTTGTACAACTTCCAATAACTACTTGGGATATCTTGGTTAAAGAGAGGTCAGTCGCCTTAACTACAATATCCGGATTGGGCGGGCAGGCTACACATACTGGAATAGCTTCTGCTTTGAAGATATAGACTTCTTTGACCGTCCCAACGGGTTGATCCAGATCTGCAAAATAACTAATCATTGTCCCCATCTCAATACTCATGTTAGAAATCGTCATTTTATCATCCATAGTTAGCTCACTCATTAGGCTACCCGTATATATGACTCCTTGATCCGTGAATCCTGCCGTTCCGAAATGTCCGATCAAGTATAAGATAACATCTTTAGCGTAAACTCCAGGTTGTAGCTTCCCGTCAATACGAATCTCACAGACGTATGGCACCTCTAGATCGATGGTTCCAGTAGCCATAGTAGCAGCTAATTCAGTAGCGCCTACTGGAATTGCTAAAGCACCGTACGCACCTGCAGTACATGTATGGGAGTCTGCACCTATCAAGATCGAGCCTCGTTTCAAACGATGTTTCTCGGCTATAACTTGGTGAATAACCCCTTCTCCTTTGTCGTAAAGTTTTACTCCATAGTCTTGGGAAAACTCTTTGAGAACATTGTGCAATACTTTAGCCTCTACCGTAGCTGCTGGCATGATATGATCCAGGACAAAGACCACTTTTTTAGCATCAAAAACGTGGTCTATGCCAATCCTCTTGAATTGTTCAATTGCCATGGGTCCAGTGATATCATGGGCTATCACAAGATCAACGTTTACCGTAATATCGTCATCAGCGTGAACCTCACCTTTGCCTGCCGCAATTGCCAAATATCTTTCTATTTGGTTCACTTTACTTCCCCTCCATTCGATCAATCAACGAGAACAATACCTAACCGCTTCGCCACCATAAAGGCTTCTTCGAGAGACGGTTTGGCATTTTTAAGAACCAGTCTAGCGCCGCCTCTGTTCAGAGCTTCAACCATTGAACTTTGCTCAGTAGCAGAAATAGTTATCCTTTGCATCTGAGGCTCATCCACCTTTACTATTTCAACCTTTATCTTTTTATCTTGGACTATTTGCATGATCTCATGATAGGATTTACTGTTATCTGTGCTGGCCCCCAAAACTGCAGCCATAAGGATTCCTGGAACGTTAATTCCACGACGTGCAAACAGTTCTGCATACAATTCGATCTTAACTCCAGTGATTTCCCCCTTCGCCAAGGAATGTGCAATACGACTCGTATTCGTCGGTGATCCTACAGCTTGGCTACTTCCCCCAACCACTGCTTCCCCAAAAGGTTTAACGATAGAGTTAGCTTTTTCAGCAAGCGCACGGGCTTCTTTTAAGGCTCTGTCCATAGTCACTTCAACATCTGTCTTTTCCTTCTCCTTAATTGCCTCGTCTACGAAATATTCAACCTCAAGATTTGTTTTAAAGAAGGGCTGCATATAATCGTTCACCACTGGAACTATTTGAGTCGCCGAGACAGGGTGTACTGCTGCTGCCATGGCAACCATGACGTCAACAGGGACATCGACTGGAATATTTGTATGCATTGCCAGGTTTGCTGCCAAATTGCCAATAACCACACCACCACCGATATGAGTGGCGCACAAGCCGGATACCATTACCCGGGGAGTGCAGGGTACCCCTATCGTTGGAGATAATGCCAAAACTATCGCTTTGGCCAACACTTTTGGCGGTCCTTGGCGATATTCGACCAATGCTGCAGCTGTAGCAGCAGCTCCAGCACCGAAGCCTTCCATATTGCAACCCGTAGATGTTTTACCGGCCCGGAAAATAGTCCCTACTTTTAGCATCACAGATACGACCCGTGCTAATTCTTCTTTATCTTCAATAATTTCCCTGAGCGCCCGGAAAAGTCCAGTGTAGGTACAAGAATCCCCTGTTCCAGCGCAAGGTTGAAGGCCACAAGAATGGTTGCCTACTTGAGCCGCTAGAGTATAAACAAGAATCTTATTGATGAGATCATCCTCAAATAAACGATGAGAAAAATCATTATATGCTAATTCCTGTGGTGCTTTACCAAGCAAAAAACTTGAACCAAAGGTAATACCCACTTCTGTTGCATAAAGGTTGTGCGCAAAGGCATCGATCACGGCATCGATAACCTCTTCTCGAGTCATAGTATTCTGGGACATGGCCTCAGCAATAATAACATCACTGGCACGTAGGCCTAAATCTTCCGCGATTTCGACAACTTCACCTATAGTTAAATTTCCTATTTCGTATCCCTTTGTTTGGATTAGTTTCAAGATCTCTTTCACTTGGTTCACCTCCAGTTTTCAGCTTTAGGTTCTGACTTTAATATTCAACAGATCTTCTAGTGGTTTTATTACGGCGGAAATATCTTCTCGTCCTAGTCCTGCAGCTCGCGCTTGCTCAAATACCTGTTGGGCAACGTTCGTTAAAATCATCGGGACTCTGGCTTCTTTAGCTGTCTGGATGGCGAGTTCAAGATCTTTATATTGGAGGTCAATTGCAAATCCTGCCTCAAACTGACCTTTAAAAACGAAATTAGGCATTTTGGCTACGAGAGCGTAACTGTTACCAGAGCTAACACTAATAATTTCCAGCAAGACTTTGGGATCCAGCCCAAGCTTTGTTCCTAAGACAAAAGCCTCTGCTGCCGCTGCCATATTCACGCCCAACAATAAGTTATTGACGATCTTTACTGCATGTCCTGCTCCTACTTTACCCACGTGGTAAATCTTTTTACCCATTACTTCCAACAACGATTGATAGCGTTCCACCAGTTCTTTCTCTCCGCCAACCATGATGGTTAACGTTCCTTCCGTTGCGCCCTTTACCCCGCCACTTACCGGTGCATCGATATAATCAATCTGCCGATCGGAAGCTAGTTTCGCCATTTTACGTGTGAATGTCGGTGCAACACTCGACATATCAATGATCGTAAATCCCGGCTTGACCCCTACAAAGATGCCCTGTTCTCCAAGAAGTACCTGTTCTACAATCGCTCCATTTGGCAACATTGTGATAACAACATCGACTTCATGTGCTAATTCTCGTGGACTCTGAACTCTTTTCGCCCCTGCAACAACTAGTTCTTGAACGGCTGCTTCATTCACATCATTTACAAACAGCTCATAACCTGCACCTATAATATTTTTAGCCATTGGTTTTCCCATGACACCAATTCCAATAAAGCCTACTTTCACTGGTAACACCCCTATTATTTAAACTTATTTGCTATCTCAGGCCATCTTCACCTTTAATTTCACCTTTTTGCAAACCGCCAATTCGTGGATGTGGACGCCCAGAATCCGTAACGACCATCGCAATCAGCAATTCATCTGCTCTAGGCGCGTCGGCAATTCTCACTTCCATGGCGTCATAGTGTGTACGAACAAACGCAGCATCTTTGTAATGTACAGGTACATCTAAACCCGTTCCCATTCCACCAAGTTTTTTAGCAGAAGGAATGATTGCTTTACCTCCCCCAACTTGTTCCCTAAAAGGTTTGCCTAACAGAGGATGTAAAATAGCAGCGGCGTGTTCAAGTTCACCTTTCTCACCAACAATGACTCCCTTGCCGTAGCTCTCCACATCTTCCTTTGCAATTCCCAGTGCTTTTACTGCCCTTTCAGCAAGCATCGAACCCAATTCTTTGCCAATTTCCATCAGCTCTGTTAAATCTTCCACGTACTTTCCTGCAAACGGATTTTTAATAACGGCCATAGCCACCGCCTTACGTGTAGGTTTAACCACATTCTTTTCGCCATCTTTATGAGTTTCTTCAACCACCGTTACGATTTTACGAATTTCCATTTTTATTTCCTCCTTCAAATTTTTGCCGCTTGACACAAGTTATCTGGTAACATAACTACCAAGTCATCAAGAAAAATCACTGCTCCGTGAATATGTCCTTGAGATCTAAGTTCTACCGCTTTACGCAAGCCATTCTCCAAAGCTTTTTTCTTAGTATGAAGGCTTAGGTCCCCGACCCTGACTGTAACCAGGTGCCCGGGTATATCTGTATTGGGGTCCAGTTGTTCAGCCGGAAGTCTCAAAATGTCTGGATCTTCAGTGAAACAATGGTTTGCTACAAGCGTTGCACAAACATCGGCAATTCGAGCAGTTTTCGCAACAACCGTCACAGCTCTGGCGATACCCTTTGTAAAGCTACGCCCTCCTAAACCACTGGTTGCCACTCCCCCAATTCCATCCCCAGCAGTAAGGTTCAGAATATGACTATACCCTGAAGATTCGATACTTGGGGTCAGCCCCAGTTTCGTCTTCTCTTTCCCAAACAATCTTATCGCGATATCTCCACCGTTATTAATCATGACCTTAGATGCACCTTTTTCTACAAGCCAGTCCCCCACTAAATCCGCAAACGTACCCGCCACTGCGGCCATGGGTGTTAAGGTCAGATCTCCGATTTCCAACACAGCCTCGCCCATCAACCGTAAAGATAAGGGAAGGTCACTAAGATTCTGTTCACTTATCGTTAGAACATCTCTTACTTGTTTTGGGACCTCGGCCAACTCTGACAGAATCTTTATCCCATACGCAGCAGCTTCTTGCAGTTGCGCTGTCATTACGAGGCCTTGTGCTCTAGCCATTAGCGTCATTTGAACCGGGCCACAATTCAGGAATACCCTATCTTCGGATAAGACCTTGATCATTATCCTACCTTCTCCCGATTAATCTATTTGAGAGACGATCTGGCTTAGCTTTTGGATCGCCTGGATATGGCCTCCAATTTCCCGATACTTTTCCAAAGTCATTGTATATTCTACTGGAGCAACAGTAGCAGGTGTGGGAACCCAAGTAAAGGCTTTGGGAACTACTTTTTCTACATCGACCATGAAGTTAATTCCTCCACCAGGGAGCACATAAACCTTAGCACCACCAATAGTCAATAATGCATCTCCGTTATGAACAGCCTGGGTTACTTTAAGTGGATTTACAGCCACACCAGCACGCGCGCTCCCACCTGTTCCTCCAACATAGAGAGCAGAAACTCGTGCATCCTCACACGTATCGTGGATAGCATCAACTGCCTTCTTCACTTCATTTGACATTGGTATTTCAAGCACGGAACCATCTATTTGTACTTCGAATAGAGCCGACATTGTTCCAGTTGTCTCGGTTACCAGTACTTTCATGCTTTGCTTAGCCCGTGACATGTCAACTGATTTAATTGCATTCTTTGGATTTTCTATATTTGTTCCGCCCCACCCTTGACCATGTTCCCCAAAGTAACGTCCCCGTGTACTCCGTCTAGCATTAGGAATTACTCCGCTCCAGCTCATACCAACTGCTCCCCCAGCCATATGTTCTGATAGCAGGCCAACCACATGGTGATCAAGGATGATCGCTTCATCGACAACTTCTTGGAGCATTGTAGCGAACATACCAATCGTTGCACTTCCACAGCCAACCCGCATCTTCGTATCTTCTACCCCGTTAATAATTGGTGCATAACCAACTTGAAGCTCCAACGTGTTATTATCAACCTTCAACGTTACTCGTTCTTTATTGGCAATTTCCACAATAGTTCTAGCAACTATAAATCCATCTTTGCCTGTCAGAAGGTTTGCTCCGCCGATCGAAAGCATCTTAGAACCGTACTCTTCGGTATCAACCATTCCTATGACTTTGCCATTGCGCTTAACCTTAGTACCTTCTTCACCTACAAACAAATTGGTATCAATCTTGACCTTAATCCCACTGTAACTTAAAGGTGCTTCGGTTACGACTGTAACCATCTCTACGCCGTCAACGGTATCCTGGGCAATATACGGTGCTGGACGACAGCAAGGATAGGCTGTTCCAGCACCAACTGCAGTAATTAGTGGTCCTCCAGTCGTAACATCAGTCACTAATTTTCGGTTTCTGATAAGCTGCCCTGCATCATTCCGATAGCGCTGGCAGGCTCCCGTGTATCCTTCTAGGATCTCGCATTGTACGGGACAGGAGGCGCATTTTACTGCCCCTTCTTTAATTTCGCTATTCATAGTTGCTGCGCTGAAAAGACATACTCTTGTACAGATCCCGCAGCTGGTACAACTATCTTGAATATAAGCTATTTTATCCTTAATTAGGATAGCCTTGTTGGGACATTCCTTGCTACAAACGCCACAGCCCTTACATAACTCAATGTCAATCACAACTACCATTTTGATTCTGTCCTCCCGTCGTCCCTGTGATGTAATTAATTAAAAATTTACTCTACAGAATAATCACGTTGAGAAGGGGGAGTGTTACGGCTCTTAGTAACTTTAATAACTCCATCGACCATAACAAGCGCCACTGCTGCCAAATCACCTGCTTTAAACGCTTCTAAAGCATTATTTCCTATTGAGCCCATGGGGGCATCCATTATTACCAAATCAGCTTCTTTACCTTCAACGATAAGACCAGTCTCCAAACCAAAGACACGTGCAGTATTACCTGTAGCCATTGCAATGACTTTTTCAGCAGGAATATCCGTCATGGAAGCTATAAAACTTATATTCCGTAAGATTCCCAAAGGAATAATTCCCGTTCCGGAAGGAGAATCATTTCCGAAGATGACTCTATCCAAAGCATCTTTCTCTGCCAATTTACTGACGGTTAAAGCAGCAATCTTTGGATTGCCGCATTGAACAATCTCGAGCGGCAAAGCTGTATTGTTAATCAACTTTTCTATTTCGGCAGGAGAAATCGCCGTAGGTCCTCCATTAACATGTGAAACTACCGTCGGTTGTACAGCAATGACATCATCTGCGGTAACCGTTGAGCTTCCAGGAATTGAAGTTCCACCAGTATGCATAGCGATTTTCATCCCATATTTTTTGGCCCACTTGACCATTGGTGCAGCATCTTCAGGTTTCTTTACACTACCCAAGCCGACTTCCCCGACAAGCCAGACACCTTCCTTTGCCATCTCCGCAAAATCAGCTTCAACGAGTCCCTTTTCCAGAATTACCGCTCCTCCATGAACTTTCAGACCTGAAGTACGTAAGTTATTAAAGGACTTATGAACTAATATTGCTAATGCCTTTGTTCCAGCGGGATCCTTTGGTCGTCCAGGAAAGTGGGGTTCACCTGCTGAGATAAACGTTGTTACGCCACCATGGACGGCTCCATTAAGATAATCTTGCGTTTTTTGGCGAGGAGTATAATCTCCAATAACCGGATGAACATGTGAGTCGATCAACCCTGGCGTAACTGTCATACCTGCCACATCAATCGTTTTTTCTATTTTGAAGCCTTTGAGGATATCCGCGTTTCCGATCTTGGCAATTAGGCTGCCTTGGACGACAATCGTAGTTGCTTTGCTCAGTGGTTGTTGAATATCCCCGGTTACCAGTGTTCCAATGTTAGTTAGAGCTATCGTTGCCATCAATTTGTCCTCCTTGAAATCTTACTCTTGTTTTCTCTTAGTTGAGCTAACACCCTTTCTGGCGTTATAGGCAATTCAGTAATCCGAACGCCCACTGCATTAAAAACTGCGTTCGCAATTGCTGCTGAAGTGGGAATAAGGGCAGGTTCTCCCACTCCTTTGGCTCCGAATGGGCCACTTCCTGCTGGTTCTTCAACAATTAACGGGTATACGATAGGAATATCCATAGAGGTCGGGATCAAGTAAGTTGCAAATGAAGGCGTCTTAATCTTTCCATCGAACGTTTTAACCTCTTCATAAAGTCCAAAACCTAATCCCATGGCACTGCCACCCTCAATCTGTCCCTCAACATGTAAAGGATTTATGGCTTTACCCACATCATGAGCTGCAATAATATGGAGCACTTCAACTTGACCAGTTTCCGTATCCACTTCAACTTCAACGATCTGAGTAGCGAAAGCATAGGTACCATATGGGCTACCTGCTCCAGTTTCTGCATCCAACCCTGTGGTTCCCGGATTAAACTGGCCATGCCCATGGGTCGTTCTACCCTTTTTTCGACAGCCTCCGATCACTTCCTGAATACTCTTGCAATTCTGTTCAAAGCCCTTAATAAACACCTGACGATCTCGAATAGTGACTTGTTCTGTCTCTACCCCAAACAATTCAGCGGCTTCTTCTACCAGCACCTGCTTCACTTCTTGCGCTGCCAAGTGTGCCGCATTACCGGATATATAAGTTTGACGACTGGCAGATGTCGCTCCCCCGTCCGGAGTAACCCCTGTATCTGCTGACGTTACCAAAATATCTTCAAAATTCACGCCGATTACTTCTGCAACAATTTGAGCTAAGATTGTGTTAGAGCCTTGTCCAATATCAGCGGCTCCGACCATTAGGTTAACGGTACCGTTATCCATCAAATCTACAAAGGCGCCTGCAGGATTCGGCAAACCAGTATTTCCGATCCCGTACCACATACAGCCTATACCAATACCTCTTTTTTTCATCCCATTAGCACCTCCTTGCCTATCAGACTGGCCCAAGAACTTCCTGCGCCTTGGCTTGGGCCGCTTTAATCGTCGCTATAAGACCCACACCAGAGTCTAAGACTTGGCCGGTACCTGTTTGACTATTTGGCTGTAAAGCATTCAATAACCTGATTTGAATTGGAGTGATCCCTCCTTTTAGTGCGATCATATCCATTTGCTGTTCGTGAGCAAACGCTAACTGAGGTACTCCGAAACCACGGCATGCTCCAGCTGTTGGGTTATTTGTATAGACGGTATACGCATAGACCTTGACATTTGGCACTTCATACGGACCGGTCGCATGTACAGCCGATCGGGTCAATGTACCAGGACCATAGGATGCGTACGCCCCCGTATCACCAATAATAGTCACATCGATAGCCATTAATTTGCCATACTTATCGGCTGCCGTTTTATAATCAATGACATAGGGATGACGCTTTGTAGAGGCAACAAAAGATTCCTCTCTGGTATACTCTAAACGCACTGGCCGCTTTGTGCGAATTGCCAGAAGGGCCAAATAGATTTGTACTGAAATGTCCAGCTTACCGCCGAACCCTCCACCAGTAGGGGCTTGTACAATTCTCACCTTATTGCGCGGTAAAGCAAGATTCCGTTCGACCTCTATACAGTCATAGTGTGGATTCTGAGTAGAGACAAGCAGAACTACAACATCACCGTCCAAATAAGCGACTCCCACCTCGGGTTCTATATAAGCATGTTCCTGCATTTGCGTACGATAGATAGTTTCAACGACAATGTCCGCTTGGGCAAACGCCGTCTCAATGTCCCCTTTGCAAATCTTTCTCAAAGATTGAATATTTCCTTTTTCATGAACCTTTGGCGCTTCTGCTTTCATAGCTTCTTCTGCATCAAACACCGCTGGCAACTCCTCTAATTCAACTTGAATAAGAGACAGTGCCTGGAGGGCAATTTCCTCACTTTCAGCAGCAACAATTGCTAATGCGTCCCCAATCTTACGAATCCTATCCATCACCAGCACAGCTTCATCCTTGAGGATAATACCATAACTGTTACTCGCGGGAACATCTTTTGCCGTTAAAACTGCATGAACGCCTGGCAGTAATTGCGCTGCTAGGCAGTCAATATTTTTTAAAGTAGCATGAGCAACTTGACTACGTAAAACCTTTACATGAAGCATGCCTGGCAACTTGATGTCTCCGCTATATTGGGTTTTTCCCAATACCTTATCCAGAGCATCCTTACGTATTACTGATTTTCCGACGACATTCAATTCCTGCACCCTATTCAGCTCCTCTCTGCTGTTAGCTTTTGGTCTTAACGACTTTTTCTATGGCATTTGCTATCTTGGTATATCCGGTACATCGGCAAAGGTTCCCTGATATCGAACGAATAATTTGGAGACGCTTTGGGTTTGGGTTCCCATCAAGCAAAGCTTTAGCTGACAATAACATCCCCGGGGTACAAAAGCCGCACTGTACAGCTCCTTCTTCGATAAATGCTTCCTGTAGGGGATGTAAGTGCTCATAACTACCAATTCCCTCAATAGTAGTCACTTCCTTACCCTCAATTTGTGGAACTAACACTAAACAAGAATTAGCTGTCTGACCGTCTATAATCACCGTACAAGCGCCGCAGTCTCCTTCGCCGCACCCAAATTTGGTACCCGTTAATCCCATTTCATCACGCAAAAAGTCAACTAACCGCATATCTGATTCAACCTGAGCACTCATCTTTTGGTTGTTCAATACGAAGTTTATTGTTAGTTTTGACATAGTCTTATCCCCCCTTAGTAGCTGGCAATTTGACTCCAAGCCTCTTCCAGGGCACGTCTCACCAATACCCTAGCTACCAGTTTCCGATATACTGCTGTAGAACGAACATCATCAATGGGCTTAATAGCCTCCCCAACTACCTCTGCAACTTCATTAATCAGTTCAGGTGAATAATATTTTCCTTCTAGGAGCACTTCTCCCTCTGACACCCTGACCGCGGTGGCTGCAACTGATCCTAAAGCAATTCTTACCTTTTTAATGACCTTGGTTTCTGGATCTATTTCCATCGAAGCACATGCATTAATAACTGAAATGGCCAAGGCTTTACGTTTCCCCAGCTTTTGAAAACTGCACCCTTGATGAGTGGCCACTTTAAAAGAAATACTTGTAATTAGCTCACCGGGCTTTAGCACAGTACGCCCTGGACCTAGGAACAGCTCTTCTAACGGAATCGTTTTCACCCCTTCCTTACTCGACAAGGCAACCTCTGCTCCAAGTGCAATGAGGACTGGTACCGTGTCCGCCGCAGGTGAAGCATTGCCTATATTTCCACCGACCGTTCCCTTATTTCGAATTTGGGGAGAACCGACTATCCCAGCAGCCTTCACTAGCGCTACAGCATGTTTATTAATAATTTCAGATTGTTCAAGTTGAGTGTGGGTCGTTAAAGCACCCACCACAATCCGTCCTGCTTCAAAGTTTATCCCTTTAAGTTCTTGGAGCCCATCAAGATCTATAACTGCCGTCGGTTTAACCATATTATCTTTAAGCTTGACCATTAAATCTGTCCCACCTGCCAATAAGCTGTAATCAGGATTTTCTGCCATCAGCTTAAATGCCTCGTCTAAACATTTTGGTCTATAATACTCAAATCTACTCACCACTATCGCCTCCTACCACGTTATATGCTAAGATGTTAAAACATTTATTATTTATTAACGTCTGATGGCATCCTCTGAAAAGGCCTGAAACAGGCGCATATAAAACCCGTCGTCCTAAATGGTGACCTCGTTTAGTTTCAATAACGGCGTGGACATGCTCAGTCACGTTAGAATAGACCGCTTCCGCAAAGGAGACAGTTCTTCTTATAGCCATGGGATAAGGCATCTCAGTGACCCCAACCTCAAAACCAGCCCGCCAGATCCGATGAATAATCCCTGTTGCCAGGTCACCACCGCTCCGAACCACAACTAAGTTCTTCATTCTAACCCGACACATCCCTTAATCCTTCTTTATTCAGTTACAAGTTCTGCTTTTAACTCACTATTTCTATCATAACCACTACTTGTTATATATCATTGCAAAATCTGTGCCAATATTTATACCCCTAAAATACCTTTACCCCTCATATTTAAGAGTTTTTAAAGTATTTTAAGGGTATTATGGGATTATTCGATCTTCTTATTATGATAAAAGACAGGATACTGATTCACTTTTGAAATGTTTTTATCTATTGACAGAATATAAATAAGATATAATATCGATTATGCAACTATTCGTTTCATTAATGAAATCGTTATGTATATTTATCTTAAGCTGAACGAGTTCACTCTCGTTCAGTCCCATACTCAGTCAGTTTCCGCCATAAGGTCGCAGTACTTATTCCCAGAATGCGGGCGGCTTTGACCTTTTTATATTTGGCCATCTCTAACGCCTTTTGGATAATTAACTTTTCCGTTCTTGACATTGCTTCTTTTAAATTGAACGCTTCATTCCCAATCTCAACTACCCTGGATTCTTTCAAAGCCCTTTGACCTTGTCGTAAATAAGGAGGCAAATGTTCAGGTAGAAGTATTGACTCCTCCCGCACCATATTCATAGCGGATTCAATGCAGTTCTGGAGTTCACGGACATTTCCCGGCCAAGGATAGTTTTTCAATATCTTTAATGTTCCAATGTCGATATCCTCAACAGGTTTACCAAAGGATAAAGCATACTTTTGGATAAAATACCTTGCCAATAAATCAATATCCCCAAGACGCTCTCTTAATGAAGGAATTTTTATCTGGACTACATTTAAGCGATAAAACAGATCTTGCCGAAACCTCCCATCGGCTATAAGATCGTTTAACTCTTTATTAGTCGAAGCAATAACTCGAACATCAATTTTTTCAGCCTTATATCCTCCAACCCGTACTACTTCTCTTTCTTGAAGTACTCTAAGCAATTTGGTTTGCATGCTAATTTCCATCTCGCTAATTTCATCTAGAAAGATCGTTCCCCCATTCGCTTGTTCGAAAGCACCAATGCTTCCCCCTTTTTTCGCTCCGGTAAAGGCACCCTCTTCATAACCAAACAGATTACTTTCAATGAGTGAAGCAGGTATAGCCCCACAGTTCAATGCCACAAACGGTTGAGATCGGCGTTCACTAGCATTATGGGCTGATTGAGCAAACAATTCCTTTCCAGTTCCCGTTTCTCCATAAATAAGAATTGAGGAAACACCATCTGAAACAAACTTTGCCATACTTTTTGTTTTTGCTAATACTTCACTTTCCCCTATGATATCCTCAAAACAATATTTTGCACTTCGAAATTTTTTCACTTCATCATATAATTTTTGATGTTGACGAGCTACATTTTCATTATTAAATCCGAAGCCTATTTTCTCTGAAATAGGAATACGCACCGCCATTGCACCGTTTACCGAAAAGGATTTCCCTACAACAGGCTCCTGGGATATCATAGCTTGTCTGGCCTGTTTACTCACTTTCCCCTTCAGCTGATGTCTCTCTGTTCCATTCGAATAATAACTTAATAATCGTTCACCCATATCGTTAAAAATTACCGCTTCTCCACCTGCCACCTGTGCAATCATTGGGAGCGCTTTTATTAATGCATCAAGAAATTTTTGTTCTCTTTTAAGTCGTTCCACATTGCTGCACGCCAAGACATAGTCACCGATTGGCAATGCCCATGCATCTGCCTGATCTACTATTTGAGAAACACCAATTAACGGACGCTCCTGTTGACCTGCATCTCTCGCCAGATCGTATATCTCATCATTTAGATCCTTTATTTCCGTTCCATTCCAATCGACCGTACATAATCGTCGTCCTCCAGAGTCGGTAATCGTTGCGTATCCACCTGTTGTTCTTGCCAAAATTGGCAAGATCATAATAAGTTTTTCTAAATCATAACGATTGCTCATTTCAACCTCCATAACGTTCACAGGAACAATGTGTCTTTACACATATATTTCTATATAATTACTATTATGGAACTTTTATCCATATAATGCATACCGTGTACTATAATCTAAATAATTCTCACATTTAAGATAAAGGGGGCTTACCCATGTCATTGTTGGGGCAACAAAGAGGCTTTTATCCAAATCATTATAACAGATTCTCTCCGGTTCAGCGACAGGCTCCTAACCCTGTTCAGAGTTCAGGACCAGGACCCTTACCTCTTCAACCTCAAATTGCTACGCCGGTAGCTAAACCGAGCATTCAGCCAGTAGCCCAACCAGCTTCTCCTGTTCATCTAAAAATTCTCTCTGCCTCTCCGGCAAAGTCTTCTAATCTCTGGCAACAGCAAGCAGGAGTTATGCTGAAACAATACGGACCATTGATCATGCGGCAATTCGGACCTTCCTTGGGACGTAAAATAGGCATTCCCCTCGTCCAACGCCTTGGCCCTCCCATAGCACGCAAGGTGGGTATGCCTCTCGTCCAACGTGTTGGTCTCCCTCTGGCACGCAAAGTATTTCTGCCACTCGCTAAACGAGTGGGATTTGCACTCATTCGAAGAATAGGACTTCCTTTTTAAACAACCATAATAGAGAAGGCTGTTAACGAGCTTGAATCGTTAATAGCCTTCTTTATTATAGTTGGCATATTTATTTCACAATTAAAACAGGACACGGTGATTTGCGGAGAACGCGCTGGCTCACGCTACCCAACACAGCTCCAGCAATCGGCCCGTATCCATGGCTCCCCATGACGACCAAGTCTATGTTCTCATTGCTAATTTCTTCTAAAATAACCGTCGACGGGTGGCCCTGTAATATCTTCTTCTTCAAAGGTACGTCACCCACATCGATTCCTGCAAGTGTGGTCTTTAACGTAAACTCCCCTCTTTCTTCAATTTGTTCTTTTGAAATTTCAATAGTATGGTCTGGATTATACTCCCAATACGCTTCTGGGGTGTACGTGACGAACAGAAGAACCACTTCCGCTTGAAATTTCTTTGCAAGTTCCAAGGCAGTTGCTAACGCCCGATGCGAGTATTCTGAGGCATCTGCTGGGACCATTATTCTTTTGTACATTAACTATTCCCCCTTACTTCTTTGTTTTTCTTACATTCGATAACGGTCATTTATTTTACGATTAGTACATGACACGGTGATTTGCGGAGAACGCGCTGGCTCACACTACCCAACACAGCTCCAGCAATCGGCCCGTATCCATGGCTCCCCATGACGACCAAGTCTATGTTTTCTTTGTTTATTTCTTCTAATATTACGGTCGACGGATGGCCTTGTATTTTCTTTTTCTTCAAGGGAACATCACCGACATCGATTCCTGCAAGTGCCGCCATTAACGTCTGATCCCCCATTTCTGCAATTTGTTCTTGAGAAATTTCAATTGTATACGCGGGATTATACCCCCAATACGCCTCGGGAATGTACGTGACAAATAGGAGAACCACTTCCGCTTGAAATTTCCTTGCAACTTCCAGAGCAGTTATTAACGCACGACGAGAATATTCTGAGGCATCTGTTGGGACCATTATTTTTTTATACATAATCATCCTCCTCATTCATTACAGATTATGGCATATTCCTTTTAGACTATATTCCACGTTAAACATATTAATCCTGCTTAATTTACTGATAATTCAACTATTTAATTTTATTCACTTGAGCTATGCACTATCTTGGTCGGGCATATTTTGCCTTTCAAACGTGTATACTCTTTACTAGGAACATTTGTTCTGATAAACTATATCTTATTGGCCATGAGCGGATTACTTTTTCGAATATACCGTTAGCTCAAGGCTATAATCTTTCTAGAAAGGAGGGGGAGTTTTGAGGATTTTAATGCAACCCATCGAAATGATTGCGTGGTTTACCCTAGAGGGAACCCCTAATCCTATTCGTTATAAACTGACTTCCGAGGACGCTTCCAGTATAGTCGTCAAAGTTGGCCGAGTCATAACCCGCTCGGAAGAGAAACTTGCCGGAAATCGAATGTTTATTTATCGATGTCAGAGCGAAATTAATGGACTCTTGAAACTGTTCGAACTAAAATATGAGCTGAACACCTGCAAATGGTATTTATATAAAATGTGATCATCTGCTCAGAATAGCTTAATGCCTTTAGAATAAAGGCTTAACTCCTTTAGAAAGGCTTGGTCATTCTCTTAATCCAAAATCCACCTTTGAAATTTTTTGGTTCAAAAGAGACAACAAAAGCTTTAGGACAGAGCTTATCCAGGATGTCAAATAACTTACGTTCGTTACACCGTTTCGCTAAAACCTGCATCATAAGCCGATCCCCATCCTTGCCATCGGCTAACCAGGAAGTCACACCATACCCATATTCCCGTAACTTTGAGGGGATTTCCGCTTCAACACAATCTACAGTAACTTGGACCGTCACATAACCCAGAGCTAAATACTCTTCGATTCGACTACCCACATACACACCTAGGGCATACCCTATGCAGTATGCTGCAATATTCCAGGGGTTGTCGAGGTTTTTCAGAACAATTCCTAACCCTACAATGTAAACAAAAACTTCACCTATGGAAAGAATCGATGCCAACATCCTCTGGCCTTTAATAACGAAAATCATACGCAGGGTATAAAGAGAAACATAGACAACATTAATCCCAATAATTATAAGAATAAGTTCCATGATTACCTCCATCGTCAGCGGCCTTGATTGTTCACTGACTCTATATAAGCCTATGTTACAACTATATCTTCACGCCACCTAATAAGGACACTATATATTAAGCAACTTTGCCCACTGTCCATTAAGCAATGTAATGAACCATTGACAGGCTATAATAAAAAGATTATTCTTAAAGTAGTGTGTTTAAGCACAAGAAAGGGGAGAGAATGATGGAGACTAGTTCGTTTCATTCCCAACAGAAATGGAACATCGGATTTATCGTATTTCTTACGTTGTTGCTCGCTCTCCTTTCTCAAATAAGTATCCATCTTACTCTAATCACCGTTCTAGGAATAAGTTTGGGTTTTGTCTTACAAAAGTCCCGTTTTTGTCTTGTGTCTGCTTTGCGTGATCCACTATTGCTCGGTATGACTCAACTCACTCGAGCCTTTCTTTTGCTTTTGGGGATAAGTATCCTTGGATTCGCGCTGGTTTCCTGGGGAGCCTCTCAGAGAAATATTCCATTGATTCTTAATGTTTTCCCTTTGGGTGTGCATACCGTTGTCGGGGGAGTATTGTTCGGGATCGGGATGGTGTTGGCCGGGGGTTGTACTTCCGGAATTCTGATGCGTATTGGGGAAGGGTTTGCAATGCAATGGGTGGCATTTTTCGGTTTGCTTGTGGGCGTTGTTTTGGGAGAGCGATCAGTGATAAATTGGAGAAACGTCTTTGGTGAATCGCCGGGAATTTTCTTGCCAGATATTTTTGGTTGGGTTCCAACCCTTATTCTCGAAATAAGCTCATTGTTAGCCTTATGGCAGTTGGCTAGCTGGTGGCAAAAAAAACAATTAGGGGAATAGGTGAACAACTGTGACACGCTTTTCAATTGAAATATGGGGGGAAATGTGTCCAATTCCCCTAATTAAAGCTAAGAAAAAGTTATTGTCCATGCAATGCGGTGATATTTTAGTCTTGGAGACTGAACACAGTTGTACCTCAAGGGGTATTGTAGTTTGGTCAAAAGCCAATCGTTATATTATTGAAGAAAAAGAAGTGGCTAACGGGATATGGCATCTTGAGCTGACAAAAACGCATGACTAGAGAGAGTGAAAAGCGATGAAAAAGACTTTGCAGACCATCATCCACGGTCCTTGGGCTTATTGGATAGGGGCCATTATTTTGGCTGTGCTCAACATACTTGTGCTGATCGTGAGGCGTGAACCTTGGGGAGTTACTTTAAATATCGAAAATTGGGGGGAATGGATCGGTACTACCCTCGGAATGCTCGATGACCAGGGATTTACGTTTAAGGAATTAATGGCTGCCTCCGGAACCTATTTGAATCTGGGGTTGATACTGGGTGCTTTTTGGGCAACGTTGGTCGCTTCACAGGTTCGATTCCGACCAATCCGAGATAAGAAGTTTTTGTTTTCTGCCTTGATCGGCGGACTGCTCATGGGATACGGAGCGCGGATTGCTTATGGTTGTAATGTAGGCGCCCTGTTAAACGGAATTGCTTCTAGTTCACTGACCGGATGGATTTTTGCAATTGCGGTCTTTTTCGGAACTTGGCTAGGCTCAAAACTTCTCCTTAGATATTTAATGTAAAAGAGGCAGCTTGCGCTGTCTCTTTTACATTGTTCCTGTGTTTTCAACAAAGGTAGCTTTCTTCTGGATGCGTAAGGAATTTAACAAATAGCTTCGTCTTGGTCGTAAGTGGGCGATTATTAGGATAAACAATATTAAAGATTAGAGGCATATCCATGTCTGTAATCCTTAATATTTTAAGCGTTCCCGTGTATGCTTCTTTGCGAACCGCGAGCAGTGGTACAACAGATCCGCCTAATCCAGCCTCAACAGCAGATTTAATGGCGTAGATATTTTTCATCTCGGTAATCACGTTCAGCTGATTCACAGAATAACCATGCCGAGCTAAAGCCGTTGCCAAAATCTTTCGTGTTCCTGATCCGGCTTCTCTCATAATTAGCGGATGCTTGAGGAATTCTTGAACGGAAATAACGTCTCCTTCAGCGGGATGCTGGGGAGGGACAATAAGCACTAATTCATCCGATGTGACATGAAGCGATTTAAGAGTGGACGCCTCTGTATTTCCTTCAACAACACCGATGTCGACTTCCTCCGCCATAACCATACTAAGAACCTCTTCGGCATTGGCAATATTTAAGCAAAGCTCAACCTCTGGATACAGTTCTTTAAACAAATAAATCGAGCAGGGCAGCGAGACATTACCAATAGCGGTACTTGCCCCAATTACGATTTGATTGTTTTCATGCTTGAATACGGTTTCAAGTTGTTGTTCCATTTCGTCTTGAACTTCGAGGATCCTTAAAGCGTAGGCATGAAACACCTCTCCAGCCTTAGTAAGCGTTACGCCCTTTGGAGTTCGATCAAACAATTGCCCTTGGTAGTATTCTTCTAAATTTTTAATGTGTGTACTAACAGCCGGTTGGCTCATATGCAACGTTTTTGCCGCTTTTGAGAAACTTTGAAGGCGGGTCACCATACAAAAGATCTTAAGTTGGTTACTATCCAATACAAGTTCACCATCCCCTAAGGTTCTAAGGATATTAAACACTATTTATATTGTATAGCCAGGCACCTTAAAATTCAAGAAGCTTAACGAGTGTTCCCTCTCATTTCCCACCCGAAGAAGGTTTATCCTTCGATACATCATGACATTTATGGCAGTCATCTGACGACTGTTTATCTGGCTCCTGGCGGCATTTACTGTCAATCACTTGCGGAATTTCAAATTTTTCTCCATTCATTTTACGGTAATTATACCATTTACCATTTTCCAGACGGACGTATGCTAATTCCTCGCCCTTTGCCGTCTTCAGAATAACATCCCCCATTTTGAGAGGTGGAAAGACTGGATTGATGCGAGCTTCCACCCAAGCCATGTCTGATTTGTCCGTTATTTTCCACTCTATAGGCCGGTCAAGTACCTTTCCATGGCAGTCCCGGCATTGGATTTTTAACGCGTCCCATTCCGAAACGTACCTCTCCCCGTCCCCCATGACCTCCTTGCGAGTATGGCAATCTATACAGTCTAAGTTGACTTCGCATTGAGTGAAGACCAATCCTGGGGAATAAACATTCTTCCAACGCGTCTCCAGACTCTCCTTGGTTGAGGATGGAGACGCTTTAACTCTGTCCAAATCAGGGCGAGGAATAAACTCCATGGTGTCGACTTTATAGTTTCCTTGATTATGACATTGATTACACTGAGTGTAGGGGATTTGCACGGTCAAACGGTGAGATATTCCATAGCCCGATTTTGACTGGGGTATCGTGACATCCTTTCCCTCATAAGTGTGTTCTGCATTGCTTAGCACATGACAACTCTCACACCCGTTGGCGTGGACTTGTTGCCCTAGTAGGTCTCCCCCGCTCAGGTGGCAAGCTGCCAAACAGTTCTGCTGGAATTTTGGTTCTTCAACACGATGGTTAAACGGCGCTTCTAGATCAGCAGCAGTCTCCCCAGGTTTTACTAGCACCCGAGGCGGGATGTCCAGCCCGTACATGTACCTGCTCATGGAGAGTTCACCCCCTTTGCCGCCCATTAAAGAAGTGGTCAGCAAATCCACTTGATTGTCAGCGTCTTGCTTATTTCCACTATGGCACTGTCCAACTTCCGCGCTTCCTCCACAACTCAGGCGAGCGACCTCCAACTGACCCGGGTGCCCGGCGCCATACATTCCTTCATGGGCAGTCGATTCATCCAAAGACAAGGCATTCCCCCCGTGACAAGCCGTACAACCAAGACTAGCGCTGGGGTGAGAAATCGAGATTTCTTCAATCCCCATATGACAAGTGGTGCAACGCTCAAGGCGACCGTTTGATAGGCGAAGCTCCTGCACAGCGGGCTTCTTTTCTTGCCAGTCTTTGATCTCCTGTTTTAATTTTCCTGCTTGCTCTTCTCCTTGAACCATAGGCAACGTTCCCCGAAGTTCTGCAATTTGGGCCTGGAAATACTTTGTTTGCCAATCCTGCCAAGGGGAAGAGCTATACGAACTCACGGACAAGAAAGCCATAGTAAGACAAAAGATTATTGCCAATCCCAGAAGTACTATTAAACGGAAACGTTTGGTCATACCGGAAAATCTCCCCTCAACCCATGAACATATACAACAAAGTTAATCCTACCCAAACCAAGCTCAGGGTCAGAAAAATTATCCAGACCCACCTCTTGCCCACTTTTTGCCCCCACCAAGGCAGGGTTAAGAGCACTGCCAACGACAGAAGAGGCAGAACCCACCCACTAAGCCAAGTCGGCCACCGTTGTAGCAGCCACTGAATTGCGCCAAATACCCAGGGGGCTTTAGCTACGCTCACCGCTGTAGCCTTTGGTGAGCTATCCAAAGGCACTTTCACACCAGCGGTCAACGCAAATAAAAAGCCCAACCAAAGAAACGTGCCAATGTATTCCCTCACCTGCAACTCAATCAGCAGTACTCTTCCCTGCCGTCCGTTGGACTCAACCTTTTCAGACATTTGAAGTTTGCCACTTTCTACTGGGTCCATGGTTACTCACCTCACGTCCAGTGCACTCTCTTTTCTCTTACAAAGGGCGAACCCCACCGCCTCGCCTTATCCGCCAGAAATGGAACATCTGCAGAAAACTGACTGCACCCGCCAAAATAAAAACGTGCCAGACAAACATACTTAAAGTACTTCCATTAAAAGGTGATGGTCGACCAAAAAAAACGGTTGCCAAAGCTTTTCCCCCTGGTAACGCTGTGAACAGTGCTTGTCCAACGGTTGCCGCAGACCCGCTTTCTTGTCCCCCCCGGAGTAGATAACCGGAATAATCTAACATCACGGTTAAGAGAAAAAGCACTACGCCCGTAACCCAATTAAGTTCCTTTAAAGGGCGGTAAGCCCCCGACCATACCACCCGTACCATATGCAGAAAAACAGTGATCACCATCAGCTGGCCTGCCCAGAAATGCAAGGAACGGATGAGTCCCCCGTAAGGCAACGCGGAATCTAGTTCACTCAGAGAAGCAAACGCCCTGTCTCCAGGCTGATAATAGAACAAGAGTAATACACCCGTTATAGCCAATACTATAAAGGCCAAAAAAGAAAATCCACCCAAACAGAATGTGGCTCTTAACCGTAGAGCTCCCGCCCTTATTTGGCTGGGGCGAATATGTCCCATAAAGGAATCGTTACCAGTCTTTCCCATCTCCTACTCCTTCACGCATTCTATACTGGGGGCTGTTGCAAAAGATAAGCACCATCTTTCTCCTTCACTTCTGCCCGCACTAAGGGATTCACAGCCGGACCTATTACAGGTTGTCCATCCCTGCTGTAAAGGCTACCGTGGCAAGGACAAACCCACTGATCCCGTCTAGCATCGAAGCTCACCTCACACCCCAAATGGGTGCAACTGGCCCACATCGCTTCCACACCTTCGTTTCCTTGCCGCAACCAAAAACGGGTTTGCCCCAGACGCTGCCAATCACCGTGCAAGGGCAACTCACTACTGGGAATACGGGCAATGGCCAGCGTATCTTCTTTACCGCGTAAATAGCGACTGACAGGGTAAATACTACCGACCCCTAGCACTAACAGAGCCTTTCGACCAAGACTTAAGACTTGCCGCCTGCTATAGAGTGACCGATCTCTTGTCAACAAGCCCACCCCTTTATAATCGATGTTCTCTTGAAATGCTATTATAGGCTATTATTAACTATTTTCATATGTAAATACGGAAAATCTTTTGCCTTAACCCCATAACAGCTAGCTACATAATATTCTTTTGCAGTGCACTCATGCTTTTAATGATAAAGGAAAACGGGCTCTAAGCCCGTATAAGTAAGCAGGAGGCTATGAAATTTAAGCTAGACCCACAAGATTATCTAAACAACTGTCCAGTATACACAATGAAATATCTCAAACTCAATCCACCAATGACAACCATCCCACAAACTGGTAAAATAACGTTTTTGTGCTTTGCGATCCCATAGAGTGATAAAAGTAAGGGAACTATTAATCCTACGCTAACAACTCCTAACCAGAACAAGGCAGCCATACTTCCACTGAAGAATATTGGTTTGACGGATAGATAAAGAATGGAGATTAAAACTATCTCAACGATAATTAAAACCATATCGATTTTTTTATAGGTTGATAAATCCCCACCTCTGAACGCTCCAATCAAGGTTGCCGCTAAACCAGTCGAAGTAGCAGACACTAAAAATAGAATCGGCAAGAAGGGAATCGCCTCCATACCAAGAAACCCTGTGTTCCAGAAGTTATTGGTTGTAACATCGGATAATAAGAAACCCGTATAGGTAGCAGTCGCAATAGAAAACAGAACTCCCAACGCTGCGACCGGTTTACGAAAAGCCTGAATACCCTGGCCAACAGAAGTAGCAGCTACTTCTGTGTTCGCAGAAGTAACCTGAATCTGGTTTTGCGCCGCAGCAGCTGACCATACGAGATATGCATAAACAAAGGACAGTCCTGTGAAACCCGAGACGATAAAAACGCCAATTGACATTACGGATCCCATGTTCACATTAAAAAGAAGTTTCCAAAAACTAAGCGGACGACCTAAGTCAAGAACTAATAACCCTAACCCGACCAAAATAGACACTAGAGCGATGTATGCCCCTGACCGAATTACCTTTGGGTACTGCTTTTTACTGAAAATATCCGTCACTGAAGCAGTCAGAAATGCTCCGCCGGCAATCCCGGCCAGGAACAAATAGATAGCAATCAGTTGGCCCCAGGCAACTTCATTTTGACTAACACCCCAAATAACATCCACTTACCTCACCACCCCTTCATAAATATATTGAACCCTTGGGTGTGTGCCAAACTCGGGTTTACGGACTTCTCCTTTATGCTTTGCTAGGAACTGAGAGACTTGACTTAATGGATCATTAAGGTCACCAAACATTAAAGCACTGCCGACACAGGTTGAAACACAAGCTGGTTTTTCCCCTTTAGAAACCTTTAATTCGTAACAGAACGTGCATTTGTCTGCTGCACCTGTTTCCTTGTTAATAAAACGAGCATCATAGGGGCAGGCAGTCAAACAATACATACAACCAACACACTTATCAACATCGACCAAGACCACGCCATCTTCGTTATAGTGAGATGCATTTGTCGGACAAACGCTAACACAGGGTGCATTTTGACACATTTGACAGGCTTCTTTGATAAAGAATACCGAAACATTAGGATAGGTCCCCTTCAGCCCATTTGCGGGAGTCTTCGTTCTAAACTGTCCTTCTGGTACATTATTTTGAAACTTACATGCGACTGTACACGCTTGACACCCAATACACCTCGCAAGATTAACGATCATGGTATACTTTTTAGCCAACTAAATCACCCTCTCTCTGTAAATTAAGCTTTCTGACTTCCAGAATAGTGGCAACCTCAGAGTAAACCGGACGGTGTGTTTTCTGGATCCGCGGTAATATAATCTTTAAAAAAGGTAATAAATGTTTAATTTGAAACTTTATTAATGATTCATCCTGTCCATTTCGCGCGAGCATCGCACAGAACTCTAATTCAACCGCTAAATGGTCAGGGAGTTCTCTGCTTTTTGCTCCCATAACATACCCACAATTTGTATAGAATTGCTGAACATTAAGCGCTTCTTTCCCAAGAACTAAGCCCTCTTTCCCTAAATAGACAGAGGCATAAGGGGAGGCTTCAACTGCACCCGTTTCAAAAAGAGGAATATAATGTTCCCATAAAGTATTTAGCCGTTGTTCCCCCTGTGGAAATTGATGACAAAAAATCCTCAATTTCTGAACCAGTCCCTCTATGTCTGGAATGACTTCAGACCAGAGATCAATTAACTCTTCTAAATGATCGGAGACGTCTTGGTTTGGTCGATGAAAAACTGCTGCAAACGATAAATATAGTTCTGCACTCATGCTTTTATCCATTAAGCTTTCCGAACTGTTACAAATGTCGTAGAGGTAACGGCGTTGCCAACTTCCCCAACTACATTCGGGATTAAGTGATTGTCATTAATACCCTTACCAAAAGCTCTCTTAAGCTCAGGTGAGATCCGTCCAAAACCATGGTAACAGAAAACGGTATCCGGCCGAATTCCCTCGGTCATTTTCAATGTGCCCTTTTGCTCATACTTACCGGAGGAAATAACAATGTCATCTCCATCGTTCAAACCGAGTTTTATACAGCTCAGGGTATTCATCCACAACGAATTTGTCGGCATTAACTCGTTCAGTATCGGGACATTTGCCGTTCCGGCGTTCGTGTGTACAGCCACTTTACCCTGGACAAAACGAAACTTTCCCTCTTCTGGTTGAGGATGACTAATGTACTTAGGTACACCTTGTTTTGCTGCTTCTTCAACCTCTTCAGAAAAGATCTCAATCTTTTTGCTTTTATTACCCAAGACATTCTCCAAGGATGCTTGGGCATCGTTCGCTCGAACAAAGAACGCTTTCATGCCTGGAGGAGTCCAGGCTCCTATCTCTTTCATGTTGGCTAAGGTTAAACCTGTAGGAGCAAGTTGTTGAGTTATAAAGTCTTCCATATCGTTGAATTGGAAATAATCCCCGAGGCCCATCTTCTCTCCAAGTTCTTTATAAATCTGCCAGTATGGTTTCGTATCTGGATAGACCAGCGGGACCGCAGGTTGTCTAATAACATATTTGGGAGTTAGCCCAGACATATCGAAAATTGGTTCGTAACGTTCTAAATAGGTGCATTCCGGTAATACCACATCAGAATAATAGGCGGTGTCAGTCATATATACATCACAGGTTACCAAGAGGTCTAGTTTTTTGAACGCCTCTGCAACCCTCGGACTTCCAGTAATCGATATATAGGGATTAAAACGATGAACTAGCCACGCTTTGATAGGGTATGGCTTTTCAGTTATGATGCTCTCTACAATTTGCCCGACAGCCCCATCATAGGCAGGAATGATCTGACCCAGTGTACCTTTAACGCCGGTGCCATCAACTCGCCCCCTAGCTGGCGTGGGGAAACCCGGTTGTTTAACATTCCCTAACCCTTTCGCGTAAGCGGCTTGATCAGGGAAATTTTTCAAGAAATTGGCCGGCTTAGTTCTATAATATCCCCCCGGAACTTCCAAGTTTCCAATCATCATATTAACAATCATAATCGCACGACGCAGTTGATAGTCATTCGGTGTATAAGCCGTTCGCCAACCAAAATCCAAGATAGCTTTAGGTTTCGCAGCAGCAAATTCCCTAGTTATCCGAATGATTTTATCCTTGGAAATTCCGGTCTCCTTCTCTGCCCACTCTGGGGTTTTATCCTTAACTTCTGCCGCCCATTTATCGAAGCCCTGTGTATATTGGGAGATAAAGGTTTCATCATAGAGATTTTCCTGAATCATGATGTTAGCCATGGCCATCACAAAGGCCAGATCCGTAGTAGCTTTGATAGGCAGCCATTCCCCTTTTGAGGCAGTAACGCTAAAACGCGGATCCAGAACCACAAGTTTAGCCCCATTACTAAGCGCTTTGGAAACTGCTCTGGTCTGAGCAACATGAATTCCCTCAAACCAGTTTCGACCAATGGAGATAATATACTTGGCGTTGCCATAATCAGCAGCAATTGATTCATTGCCAAAGGTGGTCTCTAAGGCTACGGAACGAGTCATTGGACAGGTTGCTTCATGTGAAAACACATTTGGGGATCCCAAGGCTTTACCAATCGAGCGGAAAAACCAATCATGAGGTCCCTTACGACTAGCCAAGGCGATAGCTTCTGCGCCGTACTGATCCTTCACCTTATATAAATTATCTGCTATATAGGTGTATGCTTCATCCCAACTTACTTCCTTGAATTTACCTTCGCCCCGTTCGCCAGTACGAATCATCGGTTTCTTAATTCGTTGGGGGTCATAAAGCAAAGACGGACCAGCATTCCCTCTAGCACAGATTACCCCACCGAAAGCTGCATCATTGGGATGACCGTCAATTTTGAAGACTTTCCCGTCTTTAACTTTAACGGAAATTGGGCACTGGTTTCTACACATTTCACATGCAGAAAAAACAATTGTCTCATCCTTACTTGTATCCTCTGCTTTAAGAAGGTCCCGGTTATTGAAGGTACCGAACCCGCCCATGGTTGCTATGGTACCACCTGTTCCGTATAGTAGACCCTTTAAAAAATTTCTTCGTTTCATAGTTTCCCCTCCACCTATATAACATCATGACAGCCATGATGTTTTTCAACTACGGTATTTTAACAACCGCCTACCATTTCCTGAACCTCAGGCTTAGATGTAGCAGCACTGTCGCTGCCATTAGTGGTGCTGTTGCTGTTACTACCTGCTTCGCTAATGATTCCTCTCCACTGCAGCATGCCCCCAGTCAAGACTTTAACTTTATTTTGGTCATAGCCATTCTCCACCAATACGCGCCACGCTGACTCTGAGCGAGTACCGTTAAGATCAATTAAGACAATGTCTTTGTCCTTACTAATCTGGCCCAGGTTGTTCTCTAGATCGCCCATCGGTCTGCTAAGCGCCATCTTGATATGCCCAGTAGCAAATTCTCTAGCTTCACGTACGTCAACTAACTGCCACCCTTTATTCGCCGTTATGGCCGCGTCCAAATCACCGATCGACACATTGGCAGTGGCTGGTAGCTCACCTTGTACCGGTTGGCTAGTATTCTGGTCATCCTTCGAGGGGTCCTGCACTTTGTTGACGGTCCCCGCGGTTGACGAACTAGTACCACAGCCAGATAAAAAAGTCATGCCAAAAACTAGTAACAATAAGTAAATAGTCACCAAACCCATAGACCGCATTGACCTCGACTCAGCTCTCAAATCTCTCGCCTCCTCTTATTAATTAATTCACATGTCTAATTTCAGATGATTTATGCAATCATCATCAAAAAACTATTTATCTTATTATTCTTCAAATTGTATGTTCTTTCCTGCTACTATTATGTATCTCTCTTATTGTTTAATATTATAGGTATATAGCAAATAACTATACGCTTAAATTTTAATTATTTAAATTATTGTTTATGCTTTATGTTAACTATAGACATATAATTTATAGTTATATATCTATAGTTAACATTTATGGGCTTTAATTTAAAGTTTAAAGGTATATTAGCAAATAAGAAGAATAACTAAGATTAATTACATTACATATTCTAATTAATTTTAGAATAGTAAATTTGAGAGGTGATGTTTTATAATGCTAAAGAGAAAATTTGCCCCCTTGGTTTCCGTCCTCGTGATTTTCGGATTTCTTGTTACCGGTTGTGGTCAAGCACAACCCACCACCACTACTCCTTCGCCTGAGCCAGCAGTAACTTCAACTGCTCCTGCCGAAGACCCAGCAAAAGCAATTAAAGGCGCTATTGAAACGTATTTCAACGACATCGGCTCAACTGTTAAGAATTCCTATAAGATTGCTGAGAAAGATTTGAAAGAGGAACTTGATAAAACCCCTGATAAATACGCAATATTGGATCTACGACGCGCAGATGCTTACGCTAAAGGACATATCAAGGGCGCGATTAACGTACCCTATGGCCCAGAAATCGCAAAAAACCTTGATTCCATTCGTGCAATCGCCAAAGACAAAACCTTAATCGTTGCTTGCTATACGGGACAGACCGCTGGGCAAACTGATTCTCTGCTCAACGTTGCCGGAATCAAGACCCTCTCCTTAAACTCAGGGATGGGCGGTAGTAGTGTAGGCTTTGATACCCGAGGCTGGTTAGGAAAGAAATACCCAACCGTAACAGAACCAACTGCCATGCCAACGGTTGCCGCAGTTGCCAGTAAGAGCAAAGCAATTGATGTGGCAGTCCAAAAGTATTTTAATGAAGTACCAAAAGACTCCTATAAGATTGATCTCCCAGTTATGAAAGAAGCCCTAGTTAAAGAGGCTGACAAATACTACATT
>DASRMA010000057.1:0-6491 GCA_035648155.1 Desulfosporosinus sp. | reverse complement strand
CATAAGAACGAAGGGAAACAACAGAACTTGCTGCTTGTACAGGTAAGGCGATTGCTGTCATCAAGATTGCAACTTGAAAACCAATGACTAGTTTTGATGTCTTTTGCACGAATGAATCCTCCTTAAAGTTTATGTACTACTTGAAAGCTGATGTACCACTTGTACTTGTCGAAGACAACTGGAGTATAACATAGCAGGTTGTTACTTGAAACGGTGCTTTTTTACAATTTTGGAAGAAAGCTGCGTTAAAGTTTCCCTCCGCTGAAAAAAAGAGGTATAATTAATACTGATAATTAGGGGCATTACATAATTTAATATTAGACAATAAGAAGGGGTGAAGTAAAAGTATGACAAGGCAGATGCTACTCATCTTTGCCCATCCTGACGATGAATCCTTTGCTTTGGGTGGGACAATCGCTAAATACGCTCAACAAGGGGTGAATATTACCCTTGTGGTCGCGACCAAGGGAGAGGCCGGCAAGGCAGCTGGGTTTTGTAAACCTGAAGAACTTGGTTCCATTCGGGAACAGGAACTTCAACGTGCAGCAGAGGTCCTAGGAATTACGAAGGTTATTTTTCTTGGATATAGGGATAAGGAAGTCCCCATAGCACCGCCCCTGGAAATGGTAGAAAAACTTGTTCGGATCATTCGTGATGTTCGTCCGCAGGTTATCATTACTTTTGGAGTAGATGGAGCATCGGGGCACAGGGACCACAAAGCAATTCATCACTTTACAAAAGCAGCTATAAAGTTTGCCAAAGAGTCTATAGAGCTGAATTGGGGTGACCCATTTACCCTGCCTCGTTTGTGTTATGTCAGGCCTGGATGGCGCCTTTCCGCGGACAAGCTTCAGGAAGCTGAATATACCATTCAGATTGCACCTTGGGCGGAGCGAAAATGGCAAGCAATTTTAGAGCATCAGACTCAGCAGGGCTCGAGAAAAAGGTTTGAAGAGTTGGAAGAAAAGCAAAAACAGGATTACTTGAGCCAAGAGTATTTTCAATGTGACCAGGCTTTAAGTGCTTTTCCAGGACGGGGTAAGGATCTCTTTGAGGACTTGGAGAGGATGGAAGACTAAGTGCAAGCAAACGTTGTCCTGAAATATTGTCCCGATTATACAATGAATGTGGAGCAGCATTTGAGAGAAGGACTTGCAGAATTAGGTGGCATGTCTGCGTTTGTGAAGCCAGGTCAAAAGGTGTTGCTAAAAGTGAACCTCCTCATGAAAAAACGGCCAGAAGAAGCGGTTACAACCCATCCAAGCGTCGTAGAAGCAGTGGTTCACCTGGTGCAGGAGGCAGGTGGGATCCCAATCATTGGAGACAGTCCCGGTGGACCTTACACCGTGAGCTCACTTCAAGCTATTTATACAAGGTCGGGCTTACGAGAGGTTGCAGAGCGTACGGGAGCAATCCTAAACGAAGAGGTTGGACAAACGACCATTCAGTATCCTGCAGGAAAAATTGTTAAGAATTTAACCGTTACCAACTGTGTCTTGAATGCAGATGTTGTCATTCCACTTTCTAAGTTAAAAACCCATGGCATGATGACCTTTACAGGTGCTGTAAAGATTCTTTTTGGCATCATTCCAGGGCTATTAAAAGCTGAATATCACTTAAAAATGTTCAAGGTTAGTGATTTTGCAGACCTTCTAGTGGATATTACTTCTTGGGTAAAACCCGCTTTGAGTATCATGGATGGGATCGTGGGCATGGAAGGGGATGGGCCTTCGGCAGGTATTCCCCGAAACATTGGTGCACTTATTTTGAGTACGGACCCATTCGCACTAGATGTCGTAGCTGCGGACCTTATTGGCTTAAAACCAGAAAGGGTACCAACCATTATGGCAGCACGGGCTCGAGGCTTAACAAGCCGGCTTGAAGAACTGCAATTAGTTGGGGATTCACGCTCGCTCTGGAGAATTCAAAGCTTTGTTATTCCAAGAGCGGTATCAACTAATTTCTTAGATATGGTACCGCTGCCAGGTAACATTAAGAGGTTCATACTCAACCGAGTTCGCCCTCACCCGATTTTTGAGCATGCATCATGTGTGGGATGCAGTGATTGTGTCAATAACTGCCCTCCTAAGGCTTTGACAATGAATGAAAACCAGCGACCGATTGTCGATTTGGAAGCCTGTGTCCGCTGTTTTTGTTGCCAGGAGCTATGCCCGCATCAGGCGGTAAAGCTTTTCAAGCCGTGGTTGGCGAGAAAATTGATTAAGTAGTTCTTTATTAGGCGGTATTTGCCTTTTTATGAAGGTGGTTTGTTAATGACAGAAAGTATGATAATTGTTGATGTTGGCTCTGGCACTCAGGATATCCTTCTCTATCAACCCAAAAAATTGATAGAGAACTGTCCAAAGCTTATCGTGCCGAGCCGAACGCAGATCGTAGCTGAGCAGATTCGCAAAGCCACTGCACTTGGTGAGGGAATTTTCATGCACGGTCATTTGATGGGCGGCGGGGCGTGTGCTGTAGCTGTGAAAAAGCATTTGGCTGCGGGTTTCAAAGTCTACGCAACCCCTCAGGTAGCCTTAACGTTTCATGATAAGTTGGCAATGGTCGAGCGGATGGGAGTCAGGCTTTGCGAAAAAGCACCAGAGGCGACTACGCCCATTTGGCTGGGGGATATTGATACATTTTCCCTTAGACAGGCGGTTGAGGCGTTTGGCCTAGTATATCCTGGGACGCTGGCAGTTGCAGTACAAGATCACGGTTTTAGTGCAACGGAAAGTAATAGAAACCTCCGCTTCAGGCACTGGGAAGAGTTTGTTATGGAGGGGGGAGATTTACATAATCTAATCTACACCCAAGACATTCCCGAGGTATACACTCGAATGCGCGCGATTCGAGAGATTATACCTAAAGCAATTTTGGCAGATACTGGGACCGTTGCACTTCTGGGAATAATGGCAGATCCGTTGGTATCCCCTCATCGTAATAAAGGGATATTGGCTGTCAATATTGGAAATTCACACACCCTCGCTGCAGCCATACGGGGGGACAGGGTCTATGGTATCTTTGAGCAACACACGAGTATGCTTGATGTAGACTCTTTGGCCAAACTTATTCAACGCTTTAAGTCCACTGAATTAACCAACACCGAAGTATTTGAGCAAGGAGGGCACGGAGCAACGCTTCATCCTGAAATGAAATCAAGTTGGGATTTTGTCGCGGTAACCGGCCCTCGAAGAAGCTTGGCAAAATCACTTAATTGGTATGAAGCAGCCCCTTTTGGGGACATGATGTTAACAGGGTGCTTTGGGTTCCTTGCGGGGATGAGGATAATCTGAGCTTTTGATAATTTATTCTTATAGTCCCGCAGGTTTTTTTACTTTAACGGAGAAATTAATATAAGTGGCGAAGGTTTATGTACATAAAGAAAGGGGGGAGACCATGGCTGAATTCTTATCTCAATTTAGCAATTTTGAGTTGCGTAGTGCTATCGATATCGTGGTGGTGGCAGTGGTCTTTTACCAATTCTACATGCTCATTAAACGTACGCGTGCTGTGCAGTTGGTTAAGGGTGTCATGTTTCTACTGATCCTCTCTCTACTGGCCCAATATTTTAAGCTTATTACGATCAGTTGGTTGTTGAATAAGATGTGGCAGATGTTTGTTATAGCCATACCAGTAGTTTTCCAACCCGAGCTCAGGAAAGCGCTGGAACAACTAGGACGAGGGAGCTTTTTTACCCGCCATCCCTTATTACCCGGAGTGGATAAACTGGAACAGGTCGTGGAGGAGTTAGTGCGATGCTGTCAAGTACTTTCCAAGAACCGCATTGGAGCGTTGATTGTACTCGAACGGAAAACTGGAGTTCAAGATTTTGTGGAAACGGGGATTAAGATCGACGGGGTCGTTTCTTCGGAATTCATGGTCAATATATTTATTCCTAATACTCCACTCCATGATGGTGCTGTGATTATTAGGGGGGATCGTGTGGCTGCGGCAGGATGTTTTCTCCCGTTATCTGAAAACCCCAATATCCAAAAGGAGTTGGGGACACGTCATCGAGCAGCTCTAGGCCTAACGGAAATCACCGATGCTGTGGCAATTGTTGTCTCAGAGGAAACAGGAGCTATCTCTGTCGGGATTGATGGAGCGCTTACGCGCTTTATGGATGAGAAAATGTTACGAGAATTGTTGTTGAGGGAACTTCAGATCAAGAACATCTCTTCATCAGCCATTCCGTTTTGGAGGTGGTAGCACATGCTAAAGATATTTCGGCGAAACCTAGTAGTCAAGGTGATTTCGTTCGTATTTGCCATCCTGTTCTGGCTTTTTGTCATGAATCAAGGGACAACTGCGCAGCTAATCCCTGAACAGACCTATACAATACCACTCGTAACCACTGGATTGCCTAAAAATATGGTCGTTATGACGGAGCTTCCTTCCGTCCTAGTTCGTTTGCAAGGGATCAATCCTAGTGCCAATATTAATAATATCTATGCTCAGGTAGATCTTTCCGAAGGAAAAGCAGGGGAGCAAAGCTATGAAATCAAAGTCAATACCCCGGTGGGTACAAAGGCGGTAGACGTTCAGCCATCTGCCATTTTATTGCAACTAGATAATGTTCTAGAGAAGACGGTCCCGGTTGAGGCTATCGTATCAGGTGTTCCCGCGGATGGATATGAGTTGGGTACAACCTTTGTTAAACCTTCAGCCGTTAATGTTCGTGGGCCAAGTTCAAGTCTTAGCAAGTTGACCAAAGTGACGGTGGAGGTCAGTGCCAAGGGAGTCAATGAAACAATTCAGATTTCTTTACCTGTGAGTTTTCGTGATAAAGAGGGCAAACCCATTTTCGGATCAAATTCTAACTATGATATTTTAAGTGCTTTTCCAAGTACGGTGGATGTGATTGTTCCTGTTGTGGCAAAAGGCCTTTCTTCCAAGATGGTTCCTTTGAAAATTACTAGTAGCGGGACACCTGCTCAAGGAAAGATCTTGCGTTCCTTAGTTCCTTCTCCGCTTAGAGTACAGGTTTTAGGGACTGATCAGGCTTTAAAAGGATTCGATGCTTTGAATCTTGGTCCGGTGGATATTGACAAGCTCTCGGAAGATAAAGTGTTCCAGATTCCAATCGAGAGAGTAGCCTTACCCAAAGGGGTTTCATTTAATTCGGGAACCACCTTGAGTGTTGTCGCTCAAATTGGGCAGGGCATCATTCAAAAGGATATCTCTGGAGTAGAGGTGCAAATCCGTGATCTTGGGACAGGTCTTGAAATAGATCAAGCTGTTACCCCTATTGAAATAGTGCTGGAGGGACTGCCCGAGAGCTTGAAAGACGTGACAGCTGCCCAGATTCAACTTTGGGTTGACGCTACCGGCCAGGTAGCAGGAACTTATGCCGATGCTAAAGTTTACTGGCAACTCCCGCCAGGGTTAACTATGCCTATAACGCCGCAAGTGAAGTATAGTCTCAAAGATAAATTGGTAAAAGGAGCAGAATAATTACCATGGATTTACTATGGACCAATCTGAGAATCCCTGTTGCAGAGGATTCTCAATTACTTCTAATGATAGCACGCAAGCTAAAAGTACCAGAGCAAAGCATTAGTAGTCTCCGTTTCCTGCGCCGTTCCTTGGATGCTCGTAAAAAACCCCAGCTGGTTTTCGTTTATGCGATCCAGTTTTCTTTGGAAGTTAGTAGCACGGAATTGAATCGCATTTTAGCTCGAGTTCCAGGGCTGAAGGAAGTTCCTTTAGAAGTACCAACGATATGGCCAACTCCAAGTAAGGCGCTAAAACATCGCCCCGTGGTGATCGGTTCCGGACCCGCAGGGTATTTTGCTGCATTAGCCTTAGCGAGAAGAGGGTATGCTCCCCTTGTTCTTGAACGCGGGGACTCAGTTGAGGTACGCAGTCGTAAAGTTCAGGAGTTCTGGAAATCTGGAAAGTTAGATACTGAGAGCAATGTACAGTTTGGGGAAGGCGGAGCAGGGACCTTTTCTGATGGTAAGCTCACAACCCGTATCCAAGATCGACGGATATCAGAAGTTTTGGGGACGTTTGTAAAGCACGGAGCGCCAGCTGAGATTCAATATTTAGCTAAGCCTCATATCGGGACAGATATCCTGAAGAAGGTAGTCAAAGGGATCCGGGAGGAAATCGAGTCGTTAGGCGGTGAAATCCGATTTCGCGCTAAAGTAACCGGAGTATTACAGTCATCAGGCCGCGTGCAACGGGTCGTAGTGAACGGCGATGAGGAAATCCCTACTGAAACCGCCATCCTCGCTATTGGGCATAGCGCCCGAGATGTCTACCAGCTCTTACATGCTATGGATGTAACACTCGAGAAGAAATCCTTTGCCATCGGTCTACGTGTTGAACATCCTCAGTCTCTGATCAATCAATCCCAGTACGGAGTCGAGGAACACCCGCATGTCGGACCTGCGGATTATCAGCTGACTTATCAGGATGTGAGGACAGGTCGAGGGGCTTACGCTTTCTGTATGTGCCCCGGAGGTATGGTCGTCGCGGCAGCT
>DASRMA010000056.1:0-54056 GCA_035648155.1 Desulfosporosinus sp. | reverse complement strand
CATTAGGCAAATTTTCCTAAAGAGTGAGTAAAGTAATAATTTTCAAAGCCTCAAGGGATAATTATCCCATGGGGCATTTTTTAGTGTTACATTTTCAAAAACTAGGAGGAAATCGTCAGGAAAAGGAGAATAATATAGGACAGAGCCGGAACAATAATCGTTCTGTGTTTATGACCTCGACGAGGAGGAAACAATCTTGATCCAAGCAATTCTCTTTGACCTTGAGGGAACGCTAATAAATGTCGATACTACTGATTTCATGCGCAATTACCTTGGAATCTTAGCCCCTCGCTTTGCAAATCTTCTTTCACCTGATAAATTTTCCAAACAATTATTAAGATCTATGGAAACTTCACAAAGTGATATTAAACCGGGGCAGACTAATATGCAGACGTTTTACGATGACTTTAGTAAAGCTACAGGGCAATCCTTTCAAACACTGCGGCCAATCTTTGAGGAGTTTTATGAATCGGATTTCCCAGCATTACGGTGTCTGGTTCAGGCCATTCCTCAAGGTGTTAAAGTGGTTGAGTATGCGATTCAACAGGGATTTTTGACGGCAGTTGCTTCTAATCCTGTGTTGACATTAAGTGCTATGCGGGAACATGTACGCTGGGCTGGGCTCACGCCAGAACATTTCAAAGTCATTCCCGCCTTGGATAATTTTCACCATTTCAAACCCCAACTCGGATTTTTTAGAGAATTAGCTGAAAGTCTTGGCGTTGAACCTGCTTGCTGCTTATTAGTCAGTGGGCAGATTCAAGACATTATCTGTAGAGAACTGGGAATGAAGATGTTTTTTGTAGGAACACCAGAATCAGAAGATCAGACTGATTATTCAGGTAATCTTGACGATCTCTTCCGCTTGATTAGTCAAGGAAATCTATAAAATCTCTGGCAAGAAGGGACGGATAAGGGTGGGAAAACTTTGCCAGCCCATACTCAAAACGGTGGGACACCAGAATGTGCCCGTTCTCTCAGAACGTATGGGCCAGTTATTCTATGAGTTTCTTGGCCGCTATAATGAGTGGAAAATAGCGAAACATCAAGAAACAATCGGGATGCTTTTTCTTTTGTCCCTAGGGTTATGTATGTTGATTCTTCCTTGGTTTCTGACAGGGAGAGGGCACATAATGAGTATGGTTATGCTAGTGCTTTTCTATTTCGCCACACGTTACTATTTATTACTGAAAGAGCGGGTGGATCACTTATACGTTAATCTACACGTTGTGCATCACCATTTAGTCGGCAAACTTGAAGTGGGCTTTTGCGATCACTTGGAACCTTGCCATTGCGTCGATAATTTTCGTAGCTATGTAATAAAGAAATACCATATTTCGTTATATAGTGGATCGTTGAGATGATAGCGAACTCTCTTGGCTCGATGAATCAGTGCGACTGCAAAGGTTAGAGAACTATTTGCTTTAGTACGTAAGAAATGCTAAAATACATCTAATTTAAAAATTTGAATGTGCATTAGGAGGGATTCCATGAAAAAATATGTTTGTTCGGTTTGTGGCTATATTTATGATCCTGAAGTTGGAGATCCAGATTCAGGTATTAAAGCAGGTACCGCTTTTGAGGATATCCCCGATGATTGGGTTTGCCCAGTTTGTGGAGTAGGCAAAGATGAGTTTGAAGTTTCTGAGTAAATTATTAACAAGTCAACGAATTCCTCTAGATGTAATAAAAACAAGGGAAAAGCGAACGATTTCGCTTTTCCCTTGTTTTTATTACGAAGTAAACTAGAGTTCCATTATTGCAGCTTCGTCCCGATCCAGTTTTACCATACATGCTTTTAAGCGCGTTCGCAAGAGGGAATCACTCGTGGCCTCCCGCATCTGACGCAAGAGATCTATGGTTCTCCTGAAAACGCTGATGATGTCGCCCTCATCAAGATTACATAGAGCTTGTACTTCAACGAACGTTTGTCCCTGACTCCAGGCGTAGGTAATCCCCGCCACGCGAGGGTCGTATTTTACTGAGTCTTGTCCACAAATGCTTTGGATGTACTCGTAGATTTCTTTGACCGGCGCGGTATCAAAAACCACAGCCCGCTGAAAGGTATCATTTTTCCTAGCTTCAAAGTCCACGCTCGACAGCAGGGCATTGAGTTGATCGTCATCGATATGTGTGAAGACGTCAGAGTAAATAAGCTCGGTAACCAAAAGTTCTTGGACATAAATACGGCTGGCGCAAACACCACGAGGCAGGAGCTCATCTTCACGCAAATACCCTATCTGACGAAGATGATTTTTCTTGTATTCAAATTCGCGGAGAAAGGCATTTTCCTCAGGAAGGTTAGCCAAGGACTTCTGCAGCTCTTTACGGCGCTGTTGTATTGTTAAGAAGTTCTTACTACTGCCTTTACAGTTATCTTGTAGTGCTGCAGGGCAGTTCTTTGGAGACACGGCTAGCAATTTATTCCATGCCTTAATTTTCCGAGCCATTTCTCGCCCGTAAACGCGGGTTTGCTTGCGGGGCCCTAAGGCTTTATACGTTTTCTTGAGACGCTCTAATTCCTTTTGCTTGGGATGATGATTCAAAGGGCAGGTAAACGTGCCAACGGCTTCACAGAGGTGATGTTGAGCCTCTTCAAGCTGCTCTTGGATTTGGGCTAACTCGGTGTGAAGATGTTTGGAACTCAAGCTGTAACTATAGGCTGCAAAACTTTTTTGAAAGTATATTTCAATCTGCTCTTTAGTAAGAGTTGCCGTGAGATTTAGAACTGTATTGTAGGTAAGCCTGAATTGGCTGGTGAGGGGTTCGAGTTTATTTAATTGGAATTTAGGGGGTGGGCTTTTTTCCATGAAGGCTAAGTCCACGAGTGCAAAAGAGAACCCTTTTTCATCGAGGCCTCTCCGGCCTGCACGTCCAGACATTTGGAAAAATTCATGGTTCGCAAGCGGACGGAAATTGCGTCCATCATATTTACTTAGAGTGTCAAAACAAACCGCTTTAACGGGATAATTGATCCCAACACTAAAAGTTTCAGTGCAGTATAGTACTTTAATTAAGCGTTCTAAGAAGAGTTCTTCAACTACAACTTTTTGGGCCGGGAGCAAGCCAGCATGATGATAGGCAATCCCTTTCGAACATAAACGATTGAGTTGGCGAGTTGACGGCGACCAGTCGATTTCGGGGCCAAAGAGCAAAAGAAATTTAGTTTGAACGATGAGACGTTCCGGAGATTTTAGATAACTGGCAATCATTGATAATTCCATTGCTTTTTTGGCACATTGTTTTCGGCTAAAAACGAAAAAGAGTGCTGGAAGATGCTCACCTTGAATCACTCGAATGAGGTCTAAATGTGTTGTTGGTCCAAAAGGGTTTTCATCATCAACACGATCTTTAAGTTTCTGGCGATAATAATGCCATAATTGATCATAATCAACAAGCCCTGTGTCTTTTGTGTAGTAAAAGTATTCTAAAGGCACAACTCGTTTGGCTTCTTCGATCAGGGCAACATCCTCATGCCGTATAGATTTGATCCAATCCACTAAATGCTGTGCATTTGCGATGGTTGCACTTAAGCCCAAAATTTTCATTTTTGCGGGTGCAAGAATGATGGACTCTTCCCATACAGTTCCACGTTCCTCATCATTAAGCCAGTGAATTTCATCAAAAACAATATGAGATACAAACTCAAGATTAGGGTCTTCCGTGATAACTTGGTTGCGGAAAACTTCGGTCGTCATGATAAGAAGAGGAGCTGTGGGGTTAAGGACAACATCACCCGTCATGATGCCTACCGCCTCTTCTCCAAACTGTGCCTTGAAGTCTCTATATTTTTGATTACTCAACGCTTTGATGGGCGCCGTATAGATAACTCTTAAATGTTCATTCATAGCTTTTTCAATCAGATAATCAGCCACGAGAGTTTTACCAGTCCCTGTGGGAGCAGCAACAATGACGGATTTTCCAGCATCAATCGCATCCAAGGCGTCTACTTGAAAAGAGTCTAGGGTAAATTGGTGATAGGTGCGCTTTGACATGTGAGTCAGCTCTTTTCTGATTTAAAGTTTACTTATTTTAACAAAATGGTGAAGAATGGTCAACTTTAATCAGGAATGGTCTGAAAGACCATCAAAATCCATAGGATGGAATTAGAGACAAGGGCTAAGGTTTAGGCTTAGCTAGGGGGAGGAATCAGTGGTGTCTTCGTTGCGATTAGAAATTGAGCAGGCGATGGGACTCAAGTTTCCAGAAAAAAACGGAGAATCAATAATTCGGTTTGAGGAATCAATGGAAATTCCACGTGCGTCTGAGATGCTGATGCGTGGATTATATCGCGATCCAGAACGAGTAAAACAAGGATTTAAATTATTGCATCAAGAAACTGGATCATTGATCGATATTCTAATGCCACGGCGCTCTCGTTTGCGTGAATGGGCTGATTCACTACCAGATCGTCCCCGAGATGCGGAATCTTTCCTAAAGGAAACGACAGACCAACTATTAATAAGGGAACAACGCTTAGTTCAGGCTGAACGAGACTTAGTGGACCAACTAAAAGAATGTGGGCTAGAGGACGTTTTCCCTATCCCACTATCTGCCTTTGGGATTTGTGGTTATCGAGATCCCAGCGTTAAACTATTCCTTAAACCCGTAGGAAGGTTTGCAGAAATACTCCAAATGAACCCTGAGTCCTTACGCCAGGTAGTACGTATTCACTTCTTCTTTTCACTACTTTTAATAGCCGGAGCAGACTTGGATGGACAAGTATATTGTAGGGGGGAAGATGATGAGGTTATTCCTTGGCTTACGAGCGTATATACTGTCCGGTATCTAAAAAGCCACTCGTCAGAATTGACTCAGTGTTATCAAGAATGGGTTAAAGCCTGGGGAGGGAAACCAGCGAACCAAAGTATGATTAACGAAAGAACGTATGAAAAGACACGAGCGACCATGGTTTTCTGGCGGCGTCAATTGAACATAAGTTGGGAAGAGTGTTCTCGTATTATTAATCAAATTGAAAGATCTGAAATTCTAATGTGAGGCGGAGAAAAGGACAAGTTCCTCGGTCTAACATAAATGAGATCTCGTTTCTGAGTAGGGCAAGACCTTTTTCCTGCTTTTGATCTGATCAGGTAGCCTTGCAATGCTAACACATGAATGAAGGTATTACATAGTATAGATAAGGGGACTGTTAGGTCTACTCATTTTCAAAGTTTGCAAGTAAATTTATCCATAATAAAGGTAAGGAGGTATAGGATATGGTTGACATAGAATTGACTCAGGTGCGCCTACAATCGACCGTCAACACCCCTTTTCGAGTTGTGGCATTATTTGTAAGTGTAGTGTTAGCTTCAATTATATTGTTAGTTCAATTATAGTGATCAATGCAAGTTAAGGCACATTCAAGTAACAAGTAACAAGTAACAAGTAACAAGTAAGGTAAAGAGCATCTCGTTAAGAAGATGCTCTAACTGCTTATTATGATGGAGTTTACGTTTTGAGCTTATTAGTTAACTCTTGCCAGAACCTACTTGTCTCATAACCAAAGCGCCAAATGGCAATGCCTCTTAGACGATAACTTTTGACGAAACCGAAGCGAATCTTTGACGACAGCTCACTTTCATACCATACAGTATGTTTTACTCGTCCTTTCCAATAATAGAAATAAGGTTCAACTGCGGGGTCAGACCAAAGGATGCGCGCATTAGTTCGAGCGACCAATTCGGGGATATCTCGCATGGGAAGCATTCCGGCGGGTTTGCTGGACCAATCGTAACCATAGACCGGAATTCCTAATAGTATTTTAGAGGAAGGAATGTAGCGTATGGCATAGTCTAGCGCTTGAGTCATCCAAGGTAAGCTTGCTATGGGACCGGGTGAACCGCCAGAGTAGTGCTCGTCGTAGGTCATTATAGTAATTGAATCGCAAACCCGTCCAATTCCAGCAAAGTCATAGCCTGGAGCTTCCCACTCGGAACGTTTTGCAGGGACAGCAATGCTTAATAGTAACCCTAGCTCATGCAATGAGGTTCTTAGGGATTCTAGAAAAGCCACAAATGGAATTCGGTAGGGGCCTTCTACGCCTTCAAAGTCTACTTGTACCCCGACTATATTAGGAGGAAGCACATTTAGCATTTGGCGTATGCATTTCCGCTGGGAAGCTGTGGACAATAAAACAGAACGCAAAGGCAAAGGATCAAAGATTTTTCCGTTAAAATTGTGAAAGAGAATAAGAGGCGCAATGCCACGCTTAGTGGCTTCTTGAAGTGCAAGCTTATTAACCTGGCCGGTGAACCCACCATCGGACCGAAGCATAAAAGCAAAGTCAGCATAAACGTCAATGTGGGAGCTCTGTTGTCGAAGTGAGTTTAAAGAGCGTAAGTCCCCTTCGAAATCCTCAGATACATAACCGAGTACCCATAATCGTTTGTCTATCAGGCGTCGTGCTGCGGGTGTCCAATTTGAAGCCAAACAGTCCTCCTCCTTTTGTTGCATTACTCTTAGGATAGGATATGAGGTGGAAGAGGAGAAGTTTTCTTTTTCGCAGTGGCAAAATAAGGTAAAATGAAGTACTATGTTGAGTGAACTCGTTCAGCTTAAGCTGAACATCGAAACTTCAGTAGGAGATTCTACCCCCACTGAAGCGCCGTAGAACGCTCCACTTATAGAAGTGGGAGTCTTACGATTAGATAAAGAAGGGTGACTATATATGGATAAGGTACTACTAATTGCTACGGGTGGGACCATTGCCATGCGTAAGGATGAAGCCGGAAAAGTAGTTCCAGCTGTGAGCGGTCATGAATTAATTGACAGCTTGCCAGAACTTAATGAAGAGGCCGATTGGGAAATCTGCGAATTAAGTAATGTTGCAAGCTGTAATATTGACCCCAATCATATGAAGACCTTAGCCATGGAAGTTGAGCAACACTTTTTACGTGATCCTATCTTAAAAGGGGTTATCATAACCCACGGTACGGATACGCTTGAAGAAACAGCTTATTTCTTAGATGTTGCCATCAGAGATCCTCGACCGGTAATTCTAACAGCCTCCCAAAGAGACGCTTCTGAGAGCGATTCAGACGGACCACGTAATCTACATAATGCAATGAGGATAGCTTTAGATCCGCGGGCCGTAAATAGAGGAGTTCTCATTGCATTAAACGAAGAGATTAACGCAGCGCGTGATGTACGTAAGTTACATACTAGTCATGTGGACGCCTTTGATTCGGGAGATATCGGAGCTTTAGGGACTATCGATACAGGGGAGGTCATTTGGCATCGCAAACCGGAACATACCGTTAAACTAGGAGTTCCCAAGACGTTAGCAAATGTAGCGATATGTAAGACTTATACGGGTATGCCCGCGAGTATTTTGTGGGCAATCGTTCAAGACGAAACTGAAGCCCTTGTGATTGAAGCTTTTGGACGAGGCAATTTACCCCCTCAACTTATGGGGGCAATTTCAGACATTATTGCAAGCGGAAGACCTGTCGTAATTACGTCTCGTTGTTTGTTTGGGCGCACAGCCCCAGTCTATGGATATCCGGGTGGAGGAGCAGACCTTGAAAGGGTTGGGGCTTGGTTTGCAGCCGATTTATCGACGGAAAAGGTACGCTTGTTTTTAGGTATAGCACTAGGGCAGGGGATGAATAAAAAGGAATTAAAGAAGATCCTCGCAAATGGTGCAGTACAGCTTTATTGATATTCGTATATGATATTCGTATATGATATTCGTATATGAAATTACAATGAGTAGAAGCAATTTCCAATGAAAATAATTTTAATTCCATTGAACTGTTGATGAGAACGAACTTAATAAAGGAAGCAAGGTGTGAAGAAAGCACCTTAAATTTTTCTATTGACAGGATTAGGAAAGAATAGTATTATGTAATAAATGAGATAGATTCTCAGCCTCTTTTTTTCAGTTTGATTGAGAATGGTTATCATCTTTAGGGGGGATGCGTAATGAGCTGCCTATTAAAGGATATAAGAACGGGAGAACGTGTGTGTATTGAGAGTATTGAGGGTGGTGGAGCAATACGCCGCCGGATGATGGATATGGGTATCGTCCCTGGTGTTGAGTTAGAGGTTGTGCGTCGTGCGCCCTTTGGCGGTCCGCTTCAGGTTAGACTGAAAGGTTACTATTTAGCGATGCGTCTAGGGGAATGTGCTAAAATTGTAGTTACAGGAACCCGACAGACAGCCATAGACAAGATACCACATTTAGAATATCCTCTTGCCAGTCGATAAACTTCTAATGTCTAAAATTTATCTTTAGTTGAACGAGTTCACTCATATGGCCGCAAAAGGACCAGTGTAAACAAGCTAAAAGAGAGAGGCGGCTAAGCCAATGAAAATTGCTCTTGTTGGTAACCCTAATGTAGGAAAGAGTACGGTCTTTAACGCCTTAACTGGTTCTAACCAACAAGTAGGAAACTGGGCTGGGAAAACTGTTGAACGAAAATCTGGAATAATCCAAAGGGCTAATCAGACAATAGAATTGATTGATCTTCCGGGTACCTACAGTTTGACTGCATATTCCCAAGAAGAGATTATCACACGCGAATATATACTTAGAGAAAACCCAGATGTCGTAATGGCGATGATTGATGCTTCTAATATTGAGAGGAATCTCTATCTCGTTCTACAGATCCTTGAACTTGCCCCACGCGTTGTAATAGGGTTAAATATGTTGGACTTGGCACAGTCTTCTGGTATAACGATTAATACTGCCGAGTTAGCATTGGCGTTGAATGTTCCCGTGGTCGAAATTGTTGCGGCTAAAGGAAAAGGGATTGAGGAGTTCTTAACCCAAGCCATTCGGGTGGGAACGCTACCTCAAGATCCTTTACCGTGTAAAGTTCCATACCCTGAAGAACTTGAGCGCAAGGTTCAAACAATGGAAGGACTTTTGGCAGATAACATATGGGCAACAAGATATCCGTTGCGGTGGTTATCCCTTAAACGTCTGGAAAGAGACCCGGAAATCGGACAAGAATGGAAAATAAATGTCTCTAAGCCTCAACAAAGTAAGGGTAAGGAGCAATGCTGTGATCTTGGAGATGGCGCTAGCTACGAACTTGAAGAAACGACAGTACTACCGGGAGAGGATTTACTTCAACAATATGAGGCGGAAGGGTGGAGCAAGGATCATTTCGAGATGGCCTTTGCGGATGCTAAATATCAATATATTTCTCATATTCTTCCTAAGTTTAGGACATATCTAAATCCCACTAAACCGACATGGACAGATTCAATTGATGCATGGGTACTTTCTCCGATTTGGGGTTATCCAATTATGTTTGCAATATTAGGCTTAGTGTTCTGGGGTTCTTTTGTTGCCAGTGCGCCTTTAGGTGGTGCAATTTCCCAAGGAATGGCATGGGCAGCCGAAGTCATCGTTCGTGTGCTGCAATGGGCTCATGCACCGGACTTTGTCCAGAGTTTGATTAGAGACGGTATTTTCGCGGGAGTGGGTGCTGTTTTAGCTTTTGTACCTCAAATTGCTATATTTTTTGCTTTTTTCTCTCTTATGCAAGACAGCGGATATCTTGCGCGTGCATCCTTTTTGGGCGATCGTTTTATGCAACTGATGGGGTTGCATGGGAAATCTTTTTTCTCCTTGGTTTCTGGTTTTGGCTGTAACGTTCCTGGAATTATGGCTACAAGAACCCTAGAAGATCCTAAAGACCGCTTGATCACTATGCTTATAAATCCACTGATTCCCTGTGTTCCGCGATTAGGAGTCATGAGCGCTGTCGTGGCAGCATTTTTCCCAGGTTCTCGAGGAACTGTTATTATGCTAAGCCTTTTAATATTGAGTATGTTTCTTGTGATGGTCTCCGCACTTTTCATGAGAAGAGTGGTCAGGCAAAAGGAACGTTCCGCCTTTGTTATGGAACTACCTCTGTACCATATGCCTACATTGCGCAATGTTTTATTACCGACCTGGCAGAAAACCTACTCCTTTCTCAAAAGGGCGTGGACGTTCATTTTAGTGGCTTCCATCGTGGTCTGGGTGCTAAGCTCATATCCGCAAGGCGTACCCATGAAAGCGACGTGGGCAGGAGAAATGGGAGGTTGGTTAGGATTTATCGGAGAGCCTTTAGGCTTTGATTGGCGAATCATGGTCGCGATTGTTTTTGGGTTTGCCGCTAAGGAAACGACTTTGTCGACCCTAGGTATTTTGTATGGTGTCGCTGCAGATGCTTCGCAGTCCATTGCTCAGGCTATGACGGGGGCGATGACTCCTTTGAACGCCTACACTTTTTTAGTGGTATACATGCTATATATTCCATGTCTCGCATCGGTTATAACGACGTATAAGGAATCAGGAAGCTTAGGTTGGACAAGCTTTGGGGTTGCTTACAACCTAATTCTCAGCTTCATCATGGGGTGGATTGTGTTTCACGGAGGATTGGCTCTAGGTTTTCACTAGGATATCACTAGGATGATTTAGTACAATAGAAAAATAAACCCTTTGGGGGTGAATGGTTATGCTAACAAGTATTTTGACAATACTAGCACGCAAGGAATCATTATCAATGACACAGCTAGCTCATAAAGTAAGCTGTACAATCAAGGAAATCGAAAGCGCATTGGAGCAAATGGAACACATGGGATATATTCGTCGTGAACTGTTTGGGCAAGCATGTAGTAGTTCCGGCTGTGAAACCGATTCCTGTGAAGGCTGTGGGTTTGCATCGTCAGAATCATTCGCGGTTTGGGTGCTCACGGAAAGGGGCCAAGCAATAGTGGGTTCGAATCCAAAGTGAAGGTGATTTAAAGAAACCACGTTCTTTAGACAGGACAGAAGAATTAGTTATAGATTTGACTTATGATTTATAATAAGATTAACTGCAAAGGGAAGGAGGGAATCGCTTGTGTAATTCCTTCCTTCCCTTTGATCCTAGACAAGGGTGCAATGATCGCGTACTATTAAAGGAATGTTAACTACTATTTAACGATAAGGACCAATGGGTAAGGAGATAAATTATGGATTTTGATGGTAAAGATAAAGAAACTTATGTTAAAGAGACTTTTAATTCTATTGCCAGACATTATGATTTGATGAACAGCTTAATGAGTCTAGGAATGGATAAAAGGTGGCGGCGTTTTGCAGTAAAACGAGTGGGTGCAAAGCCCGGTAGCATGCATGTTCTTGACGTTTGCTGCGGGACAGGTCAACTCTCAATGGAATTGGGCAGAGTGATCGGCTCAGAAGGAAACGTTACTGGTTTGGACTTTTCGCAAAATATGCTAGAGGTCGCTAAATATTCGTTAATCCAGTCCTCCAATCCCGGTAATATCCGCTTCATCCAAGGAAATGCCATGGAACTTCCTTTTCCAGATGCCTCGTTTGATGGAGTAACAGTGGGCTGGGGATTGCGCAATTTGCCAGATTTGCGTCAGGGTATACGAGAAATGGTACGCACGGTTAAGCCTGGAGGTAAGGTCGTATCGCTGGATATGGCTAAACCATCTTTCCCCGTATTTAAACAAGCCTACTGGGTATATTTCGAAAAACTCGTTCCTTTGATGGGCAAGATATGGGCCAAAAAGGCCAGTGCTTATCAATATTTACATGACTCAGCCCGCGAATTTCCGGCACAGGACGAACTGACCCGTATTTTTACAGAGTGTGGGTTAATTGACTCACATTTCGATAATTTAGCTGGTGGTGTTGTTGCCATTGTAACCGGTACAAAACCTAAAATTTGAAATATTATAAATGATTAGCGAGGTCATATAAGGTAACTTGTATGCCCTCGTTAAAAAAACTTGGGGAGCATTTCGCACAGGCTGGTGGGTTCTGCATGTTGTAGGCACTGTTGTTGTCGGCTATATTGGATATTGGATTGCTATGATGTAATAATTTTACCACTTACCGTTTAACAAACATACAGAGTTGTGGAAATTCACAACTCTGTATGTTTTATGATAGAATTACTTAAAGTATGAAGGACAAGGAGGTACTCGCTTTGAATTTGCAACTTGGAGTATGTGGTCAGGCTCAAACGACTGTAACTTCTTTAAATACAGCGAAGGCCATGGAAAGTGGATTATTAGAGGTGTTCGCAACTCCTGCGATGGTGGCACTTATGGAGCAAGCCGCTGTAAATTCTCTGAACTTACCAGTAGGACAATCAAGTGTTGGTACCTCGTTAACTATTACGCACACTGCTGCGACTCCCTTAGGGATAAAAGTCTATGCTACGGCAGAACTTATCGAAATAGATCGACGACGTTTAGTTTTTCATGTAGGAGTATGTGACGAAGCAGGACCGATTGGTGAGGGAAAGCATGAACGTTTTATTATTGATGTTGAATCTTTTCTTGCCAAAGCTCATAGCCGAAAATTGAGATTGTAGATATGGAAGAATTTTATACGTTATCTAAAGTAACAACTTCGGAACAAGTGATTGATAAATCCCGTTTTATTGCGATAGCAGTTCCACTAACGACTCTAATAGAAATAGAAAAAGCTATGCAAGAGATCCGCGAAGAATATCCTAACGCTCGGCATTACGTCTATGCCTATCGATTGCATGATGGAGCTCTTGAAAAGTCTTCTGACGATGGTGAACCCCAAGGAACTGGTGGTCGCCCTATACTCGATCTTCTACAACATCGAAATGTCTGGAATACCCTATTAGTTGTAGTGAGGTATTTTGGGGGAGTACTTCTTGGGACAGGGGGATTATCTAGGGCTTATGGCGGAACTGCACGGCAAGTTATCATCGAAACTGACTTAAAAAAGTTAGCACTTTATTGTATTTTCGCATTGCAGGTACCTTACGAATGGTTTGAGCCTCTAAAGTATCAGTTTAATCAACATCATTGGATCATTAAAAAAGAAGAATTCTCAGAAATTGTTAAACTTCTTATTCATGTTCCAGAACAAGAAGCTGAGTTTTCCACGAAATGGGTTGATGATTTCACTCGCAAACAAGTGCATATAGAGGACCTGGGTATTGCCTGGGGCTAGGATAAAATTCGAATTAGTTCCGGATTTGATCTTTAGTTGAACGAGTTCACTATAAGAAAATGTGATTGTGAAAGTGAGAGTAATCACTTTCTTTTTTTATTTTGTGGGTGTATAATCATAGTAGGAAAGAGTGTATGGCATATTAAATTTAATATGGCAAATAAATATGAAGGGGGCGGTATTTATGTTAGCATGGATTCCAGTTCTGATAATTACAGGATTTATTGGGGGATGCGCGGTGGTCATTACAACGTCTAGTTATCAACTCATTAAGTCGATTTCACGAATCCAGGGACCGGGAAAACGAGAATCTACGCCTAGAGCTATTCAAGTATGAGAATATATTCTGGTTTAATAACACAGAAAAACACCACTTCTTCTTAAAAAAGTGGTGTTTTTGTGTGTTATTAGGCTTCGGTTTGCAGGGTTTTTTATGCGAAGACACTTTTATTTCGACCTGTCATTTTTGCTTTGTAAAGGGCCTGATCAGCTCTAGAAATCAATGTTGACGGGGAATCTGGCGGGTGCCAAAGTGTCGCTCCTATACTCACTGTAACGGATACAGAACTATTTGTTTGTGGGTAATTAATCTTAGTCTGTTCAACGACTGCCCGAATCTTTTCACTGATTAGTAGGATTACTTTTTCTGTCGCTTCAGGAACCAAGATGACAAATTCTTCTCCACCATATCTGGCAATGAGGTCCCCTTCTCTTAAATTACTGTGAAGCTCTTTTACGATTTTCTGGAGTACGGTGTCTCCAAATTGATGCCCGTAACGATCATTAAAAAGTTTGAAATTGTCAACATCAATTATTAGTAAGCCGAAATTCATCGAACGTTTACGGCGTTGACAGAGTGAGATGTGTTCCCGTAATCGTTTTTGGAAGTAGCGATGATTATGAATACCCGTTAGGCCATCGGTGATAGAATCCCGTTCAACGATAGCATAGAGAAGCGCGTTTTCCAAAGCGGAAGAGGCGTGGCCGGCAACAGTTTCCAAAAATCCCATTTGCTCTGCTGTGATTTCAGGTTGCCGAATCGCATGAATATTAATGGCTCCTATTTTGTGCTGTGCATTTTGAAGTGGCAAGCAACAGATCCATTCCCAAGTATTTGAACTCTGAGGTGAGTGATAATAGGTGACCCCATCCGACAATACTTGCTTGAGGAAAGATAGATCAAGATTGGGAGGGAGTTGAGGAGAAAGTGTTTCTGAATTAAAAACACCGATTACCTCGAATTTGTGTAATTTTTCATCGTAAAGACAAACACTAGCTCTATCAATACCAATCAGTGAAACAATTGCGCTAATAATATTAGCAGCAATAACCCGTGTATCAAGCGATGCGTTGAGCGCACGCGCAATGTCTAAAAGGACATGAGTTTGTAAGCGGATCTCCTCAAGTTGGTTTTCTAAAGTTTTTATTCGTTGGCTCAAATTCATGATGTCTTCAGGAACAGTTTGCAGATATTGAGATATAGTAATCACTCCAATTTAAGATCATACCAAGAAATTAATATTTCGTGTTAGACAAGCTCTGAGTTAACAGACCATAACATCATAACTTCTCTATAACTAGTATTCTCTATAAATGTGAATAATCCTTCATCAATAAGATTTTACAAACTACTATTATCCTACTCAAATTCAATTTAACTAAACACCAATGGTGTTTGAAGGAGGAGAAACGAAATATCTGTCGAATCATAATAAAGATTGTACAGATTTAAGGGGGGAGCCCGTATTCTGGCATATGAAATCACAGTTTTTTTGGGAAGTATTCCATTCATCACTTTTTTGACTTGGAGAGCCAGAGCCGTTGGATTAAACAAAAGGAGCGCATTCATAATAACACTCTATTTGTGTGGAAATGTTATGTTGTTTCCTTGGGCTTTTCGTTTAGGGTGGATAAATTGGTGGATTTTGTCTATCCTAGTTCTGTTTATTTCATCAATATTGTGGTCGGAAGTACTTATAACTAAGACAGTGGATAACGTGTTGGCTTCCAAGATCAATGTATATGCAGAAAACGATACCAACAAAGAAAGTATTGAACAAATTCAAGGCCACATGCTACCCATTGAGGAACTCCTTGATTTAGGTTTCAAAGAAAAATATTCAGAGAACTTTGAACAGGCAGCAGAGTATTTTTCACATGCTTTAGCCCAAAATCCCATACCTGATTTAGCTTTCTCATTAATGATTGATTGCTATTATCTTTGGGATAATATGGGGAAACACGATTATGCGCTAACTCAATTGGAGTCGCATATCCACCGGTACTTACCTTTATTTAAAGCCGAGCTTCGTTTTCAGTTTGATACCTGGATGGTAAAAGAAGATCTCCAAATATTTTTAGAATAATAATAAGGGGGCTAGATTAGTAATGAAGCCAACAAAAGAAATTATAGGCTTACGTATTATCAGTATTTTGGACGGAACTCAATTGGGAGTTGTGAAGGACTTTGTCCTTAACCCGCAGGGAAAAACTTTAGATTTCGTGATTATTGATCAACCGACAGACATTTTCGGTGCAAAAGTCATTGCCTTTGCGGATATATTGGGGCTTGGGGAGTTTGCAATCACGATCCCTCACCCTGGAGTCATACAAGATGTCACTCAAAATATTGATGCACAAAATCTATTAAAGCAAGACACCCGTGTTCTAGGAACAAAGGTCTTAACGAAGAAGGGTCAACTCATTGGAGAGGTGACAGAAATACTCATTGATGAGGAAACAGGTCGGATAGCTGCTTGTCTTTATGAGTCTCAAGGTCAAATGCATCAAGTCGAGGTGGAGCAAGTCATTACGTTAGGCAAGGAATTACTTATTGTTGAGGGCAAACCCACCGAGTCAAATCAACAAATCATTGAATCCAGTAGTGAAAATAAGAATCAAACGGCGGATGTATCGATTCAGATCGAAGATGCAGACTTAGACGAAAAAACAGACGTTGCAATCGAAGCCGACTCTGCCAATAAACCTGACTTTGTCAATGAAGATGTGGCATCTCCTGAAAAAGAAACTGGTTTTAATCTTTTCGAACAACGCCAACTGCAATATTTCATCGGTAAAAAGGTAGAAAAAGATATTGTACTAGATAATGCGGTTGTATTGCGCTCAGGTGAACGCATTACGCCAGAGATTGTGACTCACATAACGACTAGGAGTACATTGATGGAAGTAACTTCTCATCTAGAGAAAAACTAATTAATTTGAGTGTATTTAGTATAAAAAAAACAAGACTCCTTATATTGGCATTACTTTTACAATTATGCTTTACCTTAGGATTAGGGAGTGTCGTAGCCTACGGGAGAACTTATGATCGGGCACCATCAGGCTTGATCATTTGGGGTCAGGACTATTCAGGAATGAGTAGAATCGACGTATCCACTCAATTAAAAGAACGGATTCCTAAGTTGGTATCGTTTAAAACACAAGATTATCCTTTAAACCTCGATCGTTCCTATGAGAAAATCGAGATATGGTTAGATGAAGTGTTTCAGGTCCCGACTGGTTTTTGGTTCACTGATCTACTTCAAAGTCTGGAAGATCCCTCCAAAGTCATCACCGCTGATGGCTTTGGATTAAATAGTGAAGATATACATTCTCAGTTGCAATCGTTAAGTGCGATTATCAATAAGCCTATGATTTCGGCCAAGATTACGTATTTGAATGGCCAATCGGTGATGACAGCTGGACAAGTAGGGCAAGAATTGGATATTGAGGGGACCTTACTTAAAATTACGAGTGAACATGAAAAGAAAAGAATTGACCTTGTTGTGAATTATGTACCTGCAGAGCCAGATAACGAAGACTTGACGAAAATCACGAATATTATTGGAGATTATACAACCTACTTTAATGCTCAGGATGCGCCGAGAACGAGAAATTTACGCCTGGCTGCTTTGGCTTTGGATAATAAGTTGATTCCGCCGGGTGCAGTGTTTTCTTTTAACAATGTTGTTGGAGAACGTACAGAGGCTGCGGGATATTTGCCAGCACTTGTCTTTGTCAATCGAGCTATGATCAAAGATAATGGAGGAGGCATATGCCAAGATACCAGTACACTCTTTCAAGCTGTGCTCCAGGCTCATTTACCCATAGTAGAGAGACATACGCATTCCTTGCCGGTCTCCTATGTATTAAAGGGGCAAGATGCGACAGTGTCCTTCGGTATCCTCGATTTCCGTTTCCGAAATGACACACAAGGATACTTGTTTATCAGTGCCCGTACTGGGTCAAATTGGCTAAGAATACAACTATTTGGTTTAGCAGATGATTCCCACCCGTTACTTCAGAAGCCAAATGGTTTCCCTAGTTATCCAGAAGACTGGTACAAAGACCCTAAATAGCTTTCATAACTTAATTCATAGGTTCGCTTACTATAATTGATAATGAAAGCATTAGGGGCCTTAATAGATTACTCCCTATAAGAGGTTATAGCCTCTTATAGGGAGTAATCTATTATTATAGTTTTAACAGATTGCTAGATTATAAATACTGATAAATTAGTTTTGCTGCCACTAATAAAGACATTGTGATAAAGATCGGCTTGACGAGTACTGCTCCGCGTTTAAGGGCAAGCTTTGTCCCAACGTAGGACCCTAAAACCATGAATAGTGCCATGGGGATACCATAGGAATAGAGAATCTTTCCATGCCATGCAAAGATAAGGAGAGCGGCGAAATTACTTATGAAATTTAGTACTTTAGAATTTGCTGAGGCAATGACGAAGTCAAACTTGAAGAGAGCAATGAAGGAAAAAATGAGGAACGATCCGGTACCTGGACCGAAAAATCCGTCATAAAACCCTAAGGCTAGCGCAAATAGACACCCAAGCAAAATATTGCAAGGATTCAGGCCCTTAAATTTATTTTCCATCCCTAATGATTTATTGATCAAAGTGTAAATTCCAACTAATAGAATTAAGACTAGAACAGCTTTGTTTAGAAAAGCTGAGCTGACCCTAAGAACTGCCCAAGCACCAAGGAAAGCGCCGATTAATGTAAAGGGAATCTGCCATCTTACCAGTGGAATGTGCACTTTGCCCGAGCGAGCAAACGTTATGGAACTGTTTAGACAGGCCATGGTTGATGCGAATTTATTGGTGCCAAGGGCAAGATGGGGCGGCACGCCGACCATCAGTAAGGCAGGTAGGCTAATGAGTCCTCCTCCTCCTGCAATAGCATCCACTGCTGCAGCCAGAAAACCCAAGGAGCAGATAATAAAAAGATCAAGCACAATGTTTTTAATTCCTCACTTATCATAACTTGCTTGCTAAAGTATACCCCCTTATTGTGTATACGTCATCAATAAAGTAATTGGGACTGGGAATTAGACATAAAATGGTGTAGGATTAATAGCATTCAGGTATTCAGCCTGAAGATGCTTCAACAGGAAGGAGCAACCTCTTAGTGCGCCAAGTAAGTGTTAATTCATTGACGATGGGAGATATCCTAGGTAAAACTATTTTTTCCAGTTCAGGGAGAATATTGTTAGGCAAAGGGGTTAAACTCACACCGTTATACATAGCCAAATTAAGAGACATGGGGATTTCCATACTTTATATTGAAGATGAACGTTTTAATGATGTTGTTGTTGAAGACGTGATCAGTGAAGAGCATCGTCGCGAAGCCATGGAAATTCTGGAGAAAAGTACCCGGTCTGTCCGGTTAGGGAAAAATTTTGAAAGTTTTGAGTTAAAAAAGATAATTAATAATATTGTTGCTGAAATTTTGTTTAAAAAAGATATCCTTGTAAATATGATGGATATGCGAAGTAAAGACAACCAGATGTTTGCTCATGCAGTAAATGTCTGCGTTCTCTCAACAGTTTTGGGTAAGGCACTATATTTAGATCGAGAAAAACTGGAGTCCTTGGCCATAGGCGCGATATTGCACGATATTGGCAAGGTGCAACTTGATCCTAAGCTGTTTAATTTAGAGGGGGCTCCGACTCAGGAAGAGGGAGAACTTCTCAAAACCCATACGACCCTCGGCTTTGAGGTCCTTAAGAAACGAAAAGATCTTAACTTGATTATTGCCCATATTGCTTTTCAACATCATGAACATATGAATGGGACGGGTTATCCTAGGCACCTTAAAGAAGGAGAAATTCATCCATTGGCGCAAATGGTGGCGATTGCGGATTTCTATGACAAGTTTACATCAGACCACGGCGCCCAAAAACGGATTATGCCTCATGAGGCGTGTGAAATTCTAATGGGTCTTGCTGGGACGCTCTTTCCACTAGAAATGGTCCGTCTGTTCCTTAAGAATATTGCTGCCTATCCAACAGGGATAACAGTAAGACTCAATACCGGTGAAATTGGGGTTGTTGTCGATCAAAATTTAAGTATGCCGGCTCGTCCAGTTGTTCGAGTTTATGACGAATTTGGTCCAAATGCTGTTAAAGAATATGATATGGTGGAAAAGCGTACTATTTTCATTAATGAGGTTTTGAGCTAATCATAACGGAGGATTCAATATTATGACACAAATTGATGGAGAATCTCACTCTGATTTCATCTTAAACGCCCTACAGAAAAGGTTTCCTGACGCTCACTGTGAGCTAGTCTTTCGCTCGCCGTTCGAACTTTTGATTGCCACAATTTTATCGGCACAATGTACAGATCAGAGAGTCAATATTGTCACAGCTTCCCTTTTTACTGAAGCAAATACCCCTGAAGCTATTATAGCTTTAGGTCAGATAAAACTGGAAAACAAAATTCGCTCGCTCGGTTTATTCCGCAATAAAGCAAAAAATATTATAGCCGCTTGTCACGTTCTCGTTGAGGATTTCCAAGGACAAGTGCCGGCAGAACTCGATTCGTTGAGACAACTTCCGGGTGTAGGACGGAAAACAGCCAATGTGGTCGTCAGTAACGCCTTTGGGATTCCGGCGCTTGCTGTTGATACGCATGTTTTTCGAGTGGCTCATCGCTTGGGCATCGCGCATGGGAAAACACCTGAAAAGGTAGAAGAAGAACTCATGACCTTTTTTCCTCGAGAAAGCTGGTCGCTAGTCCATCATCTCTTGATATTTCAGGGAAGACGTATCTGTCTAGCGCGGAACCCACATTGTGAAGAATGTCCTGTCTCACGCATTTGTGGGACATATCGGGGTTAAAAGTTTGAAGAATGACCCATGCAGGAATTGTGCAAGGTAAAGAGAATAGGATAAGCAATACAATTAAAAATAGAAAGGATTGATCCTGATGAAATACGTACGTTTTATGAACAGTGATAACGCGATCTGTTATGGGCTTATCCAAGAAGAAAAGATACAACTACTAGACAGAAATTTCCTTGATCCCTTATGTAAACCTACTAACGCGTGGCTTTCCCTAGATGAGGTGACTTTACTAGCCCCTGTACAGCCAAGCAAAGTAATTTGTGTCGGGCTTAATTATGCCCTGCATGTCAAAGAGATGAACCATTCACTATCCGAGGAGCCTGTTCTATTCATGAAACCTCCATCCTGTGTTATTGGCCCAGATTCGGAAATAATTTACCCCAAAATCAGTCAGCAAGTTGACTATGAAGCGGAGCTTGCCATAGTTATCGGGACTACCATTAAAGATGTCTCAGAAGCGGAAGCCACTAAAGGGATTTTCGGGTATACATGTGCTAACGACGTAACGGCAAGGGATTTGCAAAAAAAAGATGGTCAATGGACACGTGGTAAATCATTTGACACGTTTTGCCCTATCGGTCCGTGGATCGTCACCGATATTGACCCCAGCCAGTTGGACGTTCAACTCCTTCTCAATGGCGTTGTTAAACAGTCTTCCAATACACGAAATTTTATTACTTCAGTGCCAAAATTGCTGAGTTTTATCTCCCAAGTCATGACGCTTGTCCCCGGGGACGTAGTTCTGACAGGTACGCCGGAAGGGGTTGGCCCGATGCAACCAGGGGATGAGATTATAGTCAAGATTCAAACTATCGGACAATTACGTAACACGTTAAAGTGAAGTTCACGAATTAATTTGGGGGTACACACACATGCTTCGCATTGGACATAATCCAAATACCAATATGTTGCCAATGTTCTATTTCTTACCCAAAAAGCATTCATTACTGGTGTCGATTACTGCGGAACCTACGGGGCATAATGCTATGTTATCAGATGGACGGATTGATATGGCCCCAATTAGTGCATTTTCATATGGAGAACATTGGAAAGAGTATGCGATTTTGCCTAACCTTTCTGTCTCAACTAAAGGACGGGTAGGGTCGATTCTCTTATTCTCCAAAGTCCCATTGAAAAGTCTGGATGGACTGACCGTCGCTTTGACAGACACCTCAGCAACTTCAGTAAATCTAACGAAGATTTTGCTCCATCAATATTACGGAGTCACTCCTCGTTATTTGACGATGCATTCTGATCTTCAGGAGATGTTTGCTAAGGCAGATGCTGCGTTGCTGATTGCAGATGCAGCAATTCAAGCAGCCCTTCTTCGTCCAGCATGTTATGTCTATGATCTAGGTGAGGAATGGTTTAATTACACAGGATATTCCATGACTTTTGCGGTCTGGGCATTCCCCAAAAGGTTGATTAGTGAGCGGGCGGAAGAACTAAAGAGTGTATATCACTTGCTCCTGGATGCCAAGGAAAAGGCCCTTGACAACATGGATGACATTGTTATGACGTGTCAAACCATGCTTGGAGGATCGCTCGATTTCTGGAGGGATTATTTTAACCAGTTTCATTATGGGTTAGATTATACTCTAATCTCAGGCCTGGAAAAATACTTGAATTTATGTTTCGAACTGGATTTGTTGCCGAGTCGTCCTATTCTTAAGTTTTGGCCGGAGGAGTAAAATGGGATATTGGGTGTACCTTGCGCTTTGTGGCAATAATACAATCTATACAGGCGCAACGACAGATCTTATTCGCAGGGCACGAGAACATAACAGTGGGCTTTCAGGAGGGAAAGGGGCAAAATATACAGCCTCGCATCGTCCGGTTTCTTTAGTACAAGCTTGGGAGGTAGGCACCTGGAGCGATGCTCTCCGTTTGGAACATGCTATTAAAAGATGTCAGCGACCAGAAAAGGATCGACTGATCAAGGAGCCGAAACTGATTTATTCACTTGCTGCGCGACGAGATTTGGTCTTCTTGATTTCAGAAACTTCTCCAGAATTACTTAAAAGATAAAGGAGTATTATGTTTAATATAGCGTTAGTCGCCCATGATGAAAAGAAGCCTGAAATTATCGAGTTTTCCAAAACTCATCGAAATATCTTAGCTCAATGCCAATTAATCGGAACGGGAACAACCGGAAAGCTAATACAACAACATACCGGATTACTAGTGACTGCGCTTTTATCAGGTCCTCTTGGGGGCGATCAACAAATTGGAAGTCTGGTCGCCACACAAAAGCTAGATATGGTTATTTTTCTTCGAGACCCTTTAACTGCCCAGGCCCATGAACCGGACATTGCTGCTTTATTGCGTGTCTGTGATGTGCATAATGTTCCTTTGGCAACAAATCGTAAAAGCGCAGAAATTCTTATGGCTTATGTTAAACAACGTTTGGAGGGAGGTGCAAACAATGCCAATTGTACAAGTTGAGTTATTGGAAGGCCGCACAGTCGACCAGAAAAGATTGCTAGTAGAGAAAGTCACTCAAGCTATTGTGGAGTCCATTGGTGCTCCTGTAGAAAAAGTGACTATTATCATTCGAGATATGCCTAAGGAAAATTTCGCCAAAGCTGGAAAACTTGCCTGTGACAATTAGTTTTGTTAAGAAGATACTATGAAGCAAAGCGCGAAGAGGAGATTCCTCCTCGCGCTTTGTTTCATAGGTTGAACGAGTTTACTGCCTATTGTGGCCAATATACCGTGAATAGCTTATAATAGAATTGATAATATGAATGGCTGGGAGGTAGTTGTAGTTGTACGAAAGCACACGAGGTAATCTTTCTGGGCAGAGGGCATCACAAGCAATTACATTAGGAATGGTACCAAACGGTGGGCTCTTTGTTCCTTCGACCATTCCCACTATAAATTGGCAAGATCTTCAGGGGTTAACGTATAGTGACGTCGCCAAGCGTGTTATGACACCTTATTTACCTGAGTTCTCGGAGGCAGTACTCTCTCAAATTGTAAACGTTTACACAGATGGAACTTTTGATGAGTCAAACCCAGCACCACTTGTTTCTGTCGGTGATTTTGGAGTTTTAGAACTTTGGCATGGGCCAACGGCGGCGTTTAAAGATATGGCTTTACAAGTGCTGCCTGACTTATTAAAAGATAGTCTTAAATTTTTCAACCTCGATACTGACGTCTTAATTCTTGTGGCAACATCTGGTGATACTGGCAAGGCAGCGTTGGAGGGCTTTAAAGACAGAGAAGGCATGCATATTGTTGTCTTTTACCCAGAGAGTGGCGTGAGCCCTGTTCAGGAGCGTCAGATGACGACGACAGAAGGGAAGAATACTCATGTTGTTGCAGTTAAGGGAAACTTTGATCAATGCCAAACAGCAGTAAAACGAATTTTTGCTTCTGAAACTTTGACGGCGCAGTTGCAACAGAAAAAACTTATCTTTTCCTCCGCGAATTCAATCAACTGGGGACGACTTTTGCCTCAAATTGTGTATTATTTCTGGGCCTACTTGCAAGCAGTAGAACAGGGTAAAGTTGCTCCTGGTGAGACGATGAATATAGTCGTTCCTACAGGAAACTTCGGAAATCTACAAGCAGGCTATTACGCTCAACGTATGGGACTCCCCATTGGTCGTATGATTTGTGCTTCAAATGAAAATAATGTTTTAACAGATTTTTTCATCACTGGGGTATATCAAAGTCAACGGGCCTTTTATCAAACCATTTCTCCTTCAATGGATATCTTGGTATCAAGTAATTTTGAGCGTTTTTTATATGAGATGAGTGGGCGAAATGCTGAGCAGATTCAGTCCTGGTATGATGCTAATAATCAGGGCACCTTTACAGTAGATCCAGATACCTTGAAACAATGTCAAGATACAGTCTATGCTGGGTGGGCAAGTGAAGTAGATACTCTTGAGACAATATCTCAAAGTTATAAAGCCTATAAGTATGTTTTTGACCCCCACACGGCTGTAGCTGTGAAAGTGTATGAAGATTATCTCTCCTCGACAAACGATCAAACCTATACGGTGATCGCCTCAACTGCAAGCCCTTTTAAATTTGCCTCGGATGTTTTAACAGGGTTAGAGGGGAAGAAACGGGATAATGTGAAGGATGAATGGGTTGCCCTTGATGACCTAAGTCGATTGACTGGATGGAAAATACCTATGGGGCTACGAGGGTTAGATATAAAACCAGCAAAAATCGTTGAATCGTGCACGCCGGAAGGGATTGCTGAAGTGCTTCAAAGAATGTTTGAGGTATGACGTGCCCGTTCTCGATGTTGAATTTGCACAACTGGATTCATGAACGTGCTGCATGTTCGCGTCCGTCCATTGACTAACATTTTCTAATAATCGCCTTGCGTTGCGTAATAATAATGAAACAATATTTTAAGGAGAGTGGATAAAATCCTCTCTCCTTAAAATATTGTTTCATCGGGAAGTGCTTTAGGGTAGGAACCCAGCAGTTTCACGGAGATGTTTGCTTGTCTGAGTGCCCCTAAAACATCTTGAATGGGGGGAGAAAATACATAGCCGTCTACGTCAACGAAGAAAACATATTCACCCAGTTTTCTTTTGGACGGACGCGATTCGATTCGACTTAGATTGATGTGACGTTTGCCAAACTCACCAAGAATGCGGTATAAAGAACCTGGTGTATTGTCTGCGATCACTAGAAGAGATGTTTTATCTTCGCCTCCCGACATTCCTGCAAGGGTATGGCCGACAAGGACAAAGCGTGTGGCATTCAGAACGATATCTTGGATGCGTTCTTCAAGAAGGTGAAGGTTATACAGCTGCGCGGCTCGACGAGGTCCAATGGCTGCCCAGTTTTCTCGGATAGAAGATATTTTATGGGCCGCGTCAGCGGTACTTAAACACGTGATTTGTTCAGCATGGGGAAGATGTTTTTCCAGAAAATCTCGGCATTGTCCGATCGCCTGTTCATGAGAATAAACTCTTTCGATCTGTTGAAGAGGCATTTGCTCGAGTGTCAAAAGACATTGATCGATTGGATGCACGAATTCATGGGTGATAAAAAGATGCTCAGTTTGGCCAAGCGTATCCATAGTCACGCCTACTTGCCCTTCGGTAGAATTCTCCAAAGGGACAAAGGCCCAGTCAATCTCCTTATTATTACAGGCAAATAGCAAGCGAGGTATCGTCGGGAAGGAAATAAGCACTGGTGGGGTTTCAATAAATTCAGGTTGGGAGGCTAAAAATAGATGAATCGCCTCCTCGGAAAAACTTCCCTTTGGTCCCAAATAGCCAATATTTTTCATACTCATATCTCCTTCCTTCCTTTGGCAGTGATTTTCACTGTTAGATAGTATTCTAACTATAATAATACAGATAGCCATTCCCGGCAAGTGTTATTATAATTGCAGAGGGGCAAGGTCTTTAGGTATCGGACTATTTCCATACATAATTTCAGAAAAATGGTAATTTGCGTTCCTCCTGTATATACTAAGTAAGATTACATTTCTAGGAGGGTAAATTGTGGAACAACAACGACTAAAGTCTAGAACAGAAAATCCCGAGTCAACTAAGTGGCATTTAGAGGACATTTTTTCCGATAATGATCAGTGGGAGAAAGAGTTTGCCCACGTCGAAAAGCTTATAGGTGATGGTAAAATATTTGAGGGACATTTAGCAGATGCTCCAGAAACATTGATCGCCTGTTTTAATTGGATGGACGAATTAAGTTTACAAATTGAAGAAGTTTATACTTATGCTCGTATGCGACGAGATGAGGATAACCGCAATGCTAACTATCAAGCGTTGACAGATCGTGCAGGAGCTCTGGCAGTAAAGGTGAGTAGCTCCGCGTCCTTTGTAGTGCCAGAATTGTTAGCTATGTCCGAGGGGCGTCTGACAGAATTTCGAGCGACCTCCAAAAAAATGGAATTATATAACCATGCACTTGACGATATTTTGCGTAAGAAAGAACATGTTCTCAGCTCAGTAGAGGAAAAATTATTGGCAGAAGTTGGAGAAATAGCGGAGGCTCCTGGAGCGATATTTTCTATGGCCAATAATGCAGACTTAAAATTCCCGAGTATTGTCGATGAATCGGGCCAATCAGTAGAGCTAACCAAGGGGAATTTTATTATGTTCATGGAGAGCCATGAACAGGGTGTGCGGAAAGCAGCTTTTGAGACGCTTTATCATACGTATGAGAAACAAAAGAATACATGGGCAGCCACTTTGAATTCTAGTGTAAAATCTGATGTTTTTTTCGCCAAGGCTCGGAACTATCCTTCCGCAATTGAGGCATCTTTAGATGATGACCGTGTTCCCTTAAAGGTGTATGATTCACTAATTGAGACGGTTCACGAATTTTTGCCACAGATGCATCGCTATGTTCAACTGAGAAAAAAAGCCTTAAAGCTTAATGAGTTACATATGTATGATATCTACGTACCGATCGTTCCTGAAACGACCATGACGATTACGTATGAGGCAGCTAAAGCTATGGTGATTGAGGGCCTGCTGCCTTTAGGGCAAGACTATATTAAAATTTTGGAGGAAGGGTTCCAGAAGAAATGGGTGGATGTTTATGAGAATGAAGGAAAGACTAGCGGTGCTTATTCTTGGGGAACTTATCGCTCGCATCCGTACGTCTTACTGAATCATCAAGACACTCTGGATTCTATGTTTACGCTCGCTCATGAAATGGGACATTCGTTGCATACTTTCTTTTCCAATCGTAAACAACCCCATCTTTATGCTGGATGTAAAATTTTCGTGGCGGAAGTTGCCTCAACGTTGAACGAAGCATTGGTGATGGAGCATCTCTTAGAAATTACAAAAGACCCTAAAACTCTTGCTTATCTCATCAATCATTATCTCGAGCAGTTCCGGGGTACTATTTTCAGGCAAACTATGTTTGCTGAATTTGAGAAGAAGATTCACTCTGTTGTAGAAGAAGGGGGCGCCTTAACAGCAGATAGCCTATCCGAAATCTATCGTGAATTAAATGCAGTCTATTATGGGTCGGAGGTGATCCTCGATCCTGAAATTGCTTTAGAGTGGGCACGTATCCCACATTTTTATAGCGCGTTTTATGTTTATAAATATGCAACTGGATTCTCAGCGGCGACCGCATTTGCAAGGGCTATTTTAGACGAAGGGCAGCCGGCTGTGGCCAGATATCTGGAATTTTTGAGCGGTGGCGGTTCAGATTATCCAATCGACTTGCTGCGTAAAGCTGGCGTCGATATGGAGACTCCTGTTCCGGTGAGAAATGCCCTCCAAGTCTTTACGGGTCTTGTAGAGCGTTTGGAGACATTATTAGTGTAAGCCTAGGGTTTGACAAGGGCTTGGAAACGAGGATTAGTATGGACAGGGGCAAAATCTTTTTCAACGCGGGCTACTTCCTTGACATCAGGGTCGAGGGCGATTGCTGGTTGTAGATATTCGAGGACTTTGTCAATATTTCCAAGTCGCCCGTAAATGCTCGCAATACCGTAATAACTCCACGTATCACGATCGTCGAGTTGCAAAGCCTTTTGATAAGCGGCAATGGCTGGGTCCCAGCGTCCCGCAAGCTCATTAGCCAATCCCAGGTTAAAATTGCCATATACAAACGATGGATTGAGAACAAGGGCTTGCTGAATAAGGGCAAGCCCTTGTTCATACTTACCCTGAAAGGCGAGGGTCGCTCCTTTAGCATTTAGTGCTTCGTAACATAGGGGGTCAATTGCCAACGCACGATCAAAAAGCTCAAGGGCTTCAGGGAATTGGCGTTGATAATATAGTCCCAGCCCTTGGGTATATAAAAGAAGGGCTTTTGAATCCGAGATATGGAGTGGTTGTTGAAAAGATGACGACGGGGAGATAGCCAATGTATCAATGGGTGATATAGGGGGACTTATTAGAGTGTTAATTTGTGCTGTTTCGTGCTTTGGTAGGTGATAAAAAATCATCATCGTGGTGATTACTACAAGGATAGACGCCAATAAAAAGTGTGATAATGGAGAATGTTTCAACATAAAATTCTCCTTTACGGGCTGAATAATACAGTTTAAATCATTGAATTGTGCTTTGGTTACATTATAGCATCTAATAAAAGGATTCATAAGTCTGTCTCAGTTGCCATGAGTTTACTTAAACAGTTCGAGAGCTGGGCAAAAGCGTAATAACCAGCTTAGCAAAAGTTTTTTATTACTCTTTGTTAATAACTGGTCCTCACAAATCTAATTGCGTATATACAAATATTTCCGCTTGACACTATTTAATAGCTGTAGTACATTTATATTAAATATTCAGAATATTAAAATAAATAAAAAAAGGGGGGTTTATAGTGAAAAGATTTGTTTCTTTGCTAATTGTAGTGACCTTATTACTTGCACTTACCACTCCAGTGTTTGCCTCAACTAGGCAAAACAATTATACAATTGTATTGGTAGTTGGCTTCGGAGGTTGGGATCGTAGTGAACTTCTGGGATACAAGTATTTTGGTGGCACTGCGGATATACAAGATAACCTGAATAAAAACGGTTATCAAACCTTTACAGCTGGAGTCGGCCCACTTTCCAGTAACTGGGATAGAGCTTGTGAACTATATGCCATGATTAAAGGCGGAGTAGTTGACTATGGAGCCGCCCATGCAGCTAAATACGGTCACGCTCGATTTGGCAATAATTTCGGTTCGGGTTATTATTCACAATGGGATGATACTAATAAAGTACACTTAGTCGGACATAGTATGGGAGGTCAAACCGCTCGAACTCTAACTCAATTACTTGAACAAGGTAGCGCTGAAGAACAAGCATACGCTAAGTCTCACGCCGGGACAACTCTATTGCCATTATTTGCAGGAGGAAAACATTGGATAAAAAGTATAACCACCATCGCAACACCCAATAATGGGACCTCCCTAGCAATTGGTGTTACAAAAATTATTCCCTATGCCCAACAACTCCTCGGTTTCGCTGCCTCAGCTGCAGGTAACACCAGTGAACCTCTTTATAGTTTTAATTTAGATCAATGGGGACTAAAGAGACAACAAGGAGAGTCGTTTTCCAGTTTTTCTGACAGAGTTTGGAACAGTAATATCTGGTATAACACCCATGATATTAGTACCTGGGACCTAAGTCCAGACGGTGCGAAAGAACTAAATTCTTGGGTTAAAGCCCAGCCCGATGTCTATTACTATTCTTGGGCTAATGATGCAACTTGGAAAGCGTGGTTTACTGGTTATCAATACCCTGATGTAACAATGTTGCCAATTTTTCAACCCTTTGCTACATATATGGGATCCTACACCAGAAATGATTCAGGACATGTTGTGATTAACAGCGCCTGGTGGGAAAACGATGGCGTAGTTAATACAAATTCTATGGCAGGTCCTACTGTAGGCTCTACCGACTCAATCGTAAATTACAATGGCACTTCTCAAATTGGGAAGTGGAATTACATGGGCGAAAAATCTGGTTGGGACCATGCCGATATAATCGGTATTGATTTGTCGGATGCACTAGGATTATCGAATATCAATAGTTTTTATTCGTCTATTGCTACAACCTTAAGTTCTCTAAATTAATCTAGTACATAAAACATCAACTGCTTACGTTCGAAACTCTTGCTCATCTGAGAAAATTCAGAGGAGCAAGGGTTTTAATTATCGAGTCACCCTGCGATATAAGCGTACACTTCTAAAAAGCCATACTTCATCTCTGGATTTCAAACAGTAGACTTGACAAAGCAGGAATCAGGGGAGTAAGATAAATTTGAATAAACTGGAAAAACATGAACTAAATAAACGCCGAATGGGAGTGGGAATATGGAAACTATTGCAGATCAAGACCACTTGCGACAGGTAATTCTAGTAGCTCAGGGGTTTTACGCGCGAAAAGATCGTGCGCACGACTTAGAGCATGCTTTAAGAGTTAGAGAGTGGGGTAAATTACTGGCTGAGGAAGAAGGGGCTGACGCAACCGTCATAGAGTTGGCGGCACTTCTTCATGACATTGGTCGTTCTGGTGCAGTAGAAAAAACACATGCGGAAAGCAGTGCAGGACTTGCTGTCAATATTCTACACAAAACGGGCTATGCTGAGGACATTGTATTAAGAGTTAGAGACGCGATTATGGCTCATTCTCTTGAAGCAGGACACGAACCTATTACAATTGAGGCTAAAATCTTGTATGATGCAGATAAATTGGATTTTGTAGGTGCAATTGGATTGGCACGTTTGTTTACCTTGGGCGGGGTACAAGGGTGGCCATTAGTGGGTCAGAATTCTTGTGAGACTTTTTACTTAGAGAAAATTCGGGGTTATCAAAAACACCTATATACTAAGGCCGCAATAGTCTATTTTAAACCTATGTTAATTTTTGCAGAAGATTTTTGGACAGAGTTACATGCTGAGCGACTTAAATTATTGCTTTCTGGACAAGCTAGTTTTGTATAACTGACTGTGGCTTATTCGGAAAGGATGAATTCAATAATGCGTTGGCTTTGGCGTATATTAGCTTTAGTGGTTCTCCTCGCGTTCTTACGTACTCTCAGCACTCCAGAACCTATGGGCTTTATTGCCTGGCCAGAAGAGAAAAACTGGGAACTGAGAATACAGGGAGAAATTAAACAATTTCAAAAAATTACCCAAGATCTCCCTGCTAGTATTGAAGTAGAAGTACGACGTTTCTGGAGTGACTTTCGGCCCAGAGGGGCTGGAAAAGAAGTTTGATTACAGTAATTAAAGTGATGTGTTCCTGAAAGTATGTTTGCCATAAGCGAAAAGTGTGGTATATTAAAGAAACAAGTTATAAAGGAAGTGGATAAATATGGTAAACATCACTGAAATAGCGGCTACGAAAGTCAAAGAAGTGTTAAAAACTCAAAATAAAGAGAATGCATTTCTTCGTCTCTATCTTGTAGGCGTTGGCTGAGGTGGGCCGAATTTCGGCATGACTCTGGAAGAGTCAAAGACAGATGATGATATTATTGATGAAGAGTATGGCGTAAGATTAGTGACAGACAAAAAACTGAGCACTCACTTAGAGGGAGCAACTGTTGACTTTGTTGAATCTGTCAACGGTGGAGGATTTGAAATACGTACGGCCAAATCGGGTGGCGGCGGCGGTTGCGGTGATAGCTGCGGCGGAAGTTGCTAAGATGTTAATCTATAAAAGAGAGCTCATTGAGCTCTCTTTTTGCTTGCTGTACATAATGATATTGTATACAATACATATTAATGAAGTTAGGTTGAAAAAATGCTTGAGTATAATTCTAAAATGTGTTAGGCTATTGTCCATAAAACGAATACATTCGTCTATAAAGGGAGGATACATAATGGCATTACCACGGGAAGAGTCTAACCGAGCTATCATTACCGTATTAGGTCGTGATCAAATCGGAATCATCGCTTGGGTTTCCGGGCTACTTGTTGAATATAGGGTTAACATATTGGATATTAGTCAAACGATTATAAATGAATTTTTCACAATGATTATGGTTGTTGAATTAGATCCTGCAAATTTAGAGTTGATTGCACTGTCACGCATGCTAGAAGAAGAAGGGAAAGGCAAAGGACTTCAAGTGAAGATCCAACACGAAGATATATTTGCGTACATGCACCGTATCTAATCTCTCAGAGTTGTGGGCAACTTAAGTAAGGGTAGTGGAGGAAATTATGACAATCACATTTGCACGAGAAGAAATTCAGCAAACAATCAGAATGATAGATGAAGAGAATCTTGATATTCGTACCATTACGATGGGGATAAGTCTACTGGATTGCGTTTCGGAAGATATTAACCGGCTGGAACAGAAGATTTATGATAAAGTCGTCAAAAATGCAGGACGATTAGTGTTCGTTGGCGAACAAATCTCGGCTCGGTACGGAATTCCTATTATCAATAAACGTGTTTCTGTCTCACCCATAGGAATCATAGCTGCCAACATGAATATCGAAGAAATGGTTCGGATTGCAAAAGCTCTAAATCGGGCCGCCCGTGAAATCGGAGTTAATTTCATTGGCGGTTTTTCTGCTCTGGTACAAAAGGGGTTTACGGTTGGAGATCTGGCACTTATTGATGCTATTCCACAGGCTCTAAGTGAGACGGAGTTCATTTGTTCATCAGTAAATATTGGTACGACTAAAGCGGGAATTAATATGGATGCGGTTCTGAAAATGGGTAAAGTAATTCTGAAGTGTGCTCAATTGACTGCCGACAAAGATGGAATAGCGGCAGCTAAATTAGTGGTTTTATGTAATGCACCAGAGGACAACCCGTTTATGGCAGGGTCCTTTCATGGGGTTGGGGAACCAGAGTGTGTTATCAATGTGGGAGTGAGTGGCCCTGGAGTTGTGGCAAAAGTCGTGAAAAAATATCCGGAAGCAGATTTTAGTGAGCTTTCCAATCTTATAAAGAAAACTGCCTTTAAAATTACTCGTATGGGGGAGCTAATTGGGAGAGCGGCATCAAAAGAATTAAATATCCCTTTCGGTATTATTGATCTTTCGCTTGCACCGACCCCTGCAATTGGAGATAGTGTTGCAGAAATCCTCGAAAATATGGGCCTTGAACGATGTGGGACGCATGGAACAACCGCCGCTTTGGCATTGCTTAATGATGCAGTTAAAAAAGGAGGCGCAATGGCTTCCTCCCACGTTGGGGGTCTTAGTGGAGCCTTCATACCGGTTTCAGAGGATGCCGGTATGGTAAAAGCAGTGGAAGTAGGGGCCTTGACTCTTGATAAATTAGAGGCCATGACCTGTGTTTGTTCTGTTGGCTTAGATATGATTGCGTTACCAGGGGATGTTAGTGCTGAAACGATAGCGGCGATTATAGCTGATGAGGCAGCGATTGGGATGATCAATAAAAAAACAACGGCAGTTCGAGTTATTCCTGCAATTGGTAAAAAAGCGGGCGATCGGGTGGAATTCGGAGGATTGTTAGGGGGGGCACCCGTGATGCACATACATCCTTTCTCTTCAAAAATGTTTGTAAATCGTGGAGGTCGTATTCCTGCACCGATTACTAGCCTTTCAAATTAATCTTTAGTTGAACGAGTTCACTATTGGAACAGAAACATGATTCAAAGAATACATTAATAAGACCTCGAGATTTTACTAGGTTTGTACATATTATATTTTAAGGAATGCAGGACATTTCGAGTTTGTCCAGAATACTATAAATTGGACAAGAGCTGAATGCTGAATCCAAACTTAATGTATTTGGAACGGGGGATTATTTTGGGGTGAATCACGTGGCTTTTCACGTGTAGGGCGAACACCTTTCTGCCCGAATCCGGCAACTAACCTCGTAAGCTAAGAAAGGTGGATATCTTTTTGGCTATTTCCTCGCCTACACAGATGTGGTTAGGAAGCGCAATATTGGCGAGTTTACTTTTAGCAAGTAGCCTTACTGTATCTGCTTCAAGTTCAACAGCTACAGCTTCAGCTACAACAATCACGCGTGCTTCGGTCAAGCCAGTGCTTACGGCATCCATTGTGCCTCAAATTTATACAGAAGCAGTTCGTAAACAGATGCAATCAGTTCCAACTTCAACTGATTCTGTCGCTGTTGCTGTTGCTGTTCAAACCAAGAAGCCAACTGAACAGGCTGCTGTGCAATCCGTCAAACAAGTTGCTGTGCAACCTGCTAAAAAAGCGGCTGCGCAACCGGCCAAAAAAGCAGTTGTTCAAGCGGTTAAATCAGCAAACGTACAACTTGTTAAAAACAACACAAAACCAGTTCAAGTTGCAGCATCACCCAAAAAACAGGTTTCCAGATCAAATAGTTCGGATCTTGTTAATAATGCACTTAGTTTAATAGGTGATCCCTATTCCTACGGAGGAACTAGCCCTAGTGGGTTTGATTGTTCGGGCTATACTCAGTACGTATTTAAGGGATCAGGCAGTTCTTTGCCAAGAACTACTGCTGGGCAATTTGGTGCGGGGTCCGCTGTAAGCAAAGATCAATTACAATCAGGTGACTTGGTATTCTTTACGACATACGCTGCGGGAGCGTCCCATGTCGGCATCTATATTGGCGGAGGAAAATTTGTTCATGCGTCCAATAGTGGCGTTCGTAGTTCAAGTCTTAGCGAAAGCTATTATGCCAGCCAGTACCTTGGTGGTCGTCGCGTACGCTAATGAGTGTGAGTCATAAAAGACAATAGAGCATATCAGTCCTATAAAGGACTGATATGCTCTATTGTCTTTTATCCAATCGTTAGACTCCCACTTCTATAAGTGGGAGTGGTACCCCGTTACCCTGCTTCGGTGGGGGTAGAATCACCACCGAAGTCTCGATGTTCAACTCTAGTTGAACGAGTTCACTGTTATTCTGAGTTGATGTATCTATAGTTGTGGCAACCAGGGGACGGGTTTATAGTTTATACATTCTCCGCCGGGTTTAGCATAGTCAAACAATGGATTCTGGATGTAAGTATCTGAAATGGAGCAGTTGTGGGTTCGCTTAAAGTAACATTTTCGACATAATTCAACTCTGTAATTTAGGATCATGAAAACCTTCCTCCCTTGACAACGGCTCTGCTAGTGGCGTGGTAAGAAAATATTGATGGATTATTAACGCCGAACTTTGCGGCAGTCCGGCTTCATGGAGTTCTTCGATACTTGCACGCTGAATGTCTTGAAGAGATGAAAAATGTTGTAATAGTTTTTGTTTGCGTTTTGGACCTATGCCTGGGATGCCGTCGAGTGCTGAGAGCGTCATACTTTTTGCTCGTTGCTGACGATGAAACGTGATTGCAAAGCGATGGACTTCATTCTGGATCCTCGCCAGTAAATAGAACGTGGCATGGCTTTTGGGTAAAGTGACAGGATTACCTGATTGATCCATGAGTCCATTAGTTTGGTGTCGCTCGTTTTTAACCATACCAGCAACGGGAATCGTTAAGTTAAGTTCCTGGAGAGCCTTTGAAGCTGCACTGATTTGGCCTTTACCCCCATCAACTAAAATTAAGTTTGGAAGAGGGCTGTTTTCAGAAAGCAATCGAGTATATCTACGAAGAACTACCTGACCCATGGCCGCCGTGTCATCGGACGTCTCCATAGGTTGGATTTTATACTTTCTATATCCTTGGCGTTGGGGTTTGCCTTCGATAAATTGAACCATACCGGCGACGGTATGTGTGCCACCTGTATTTGAAATGTCAAAAGCTTCAATACGACTAGGCGCAGGGATGGCCAAGAGTTTCCCAAGGGTTGCTAAGGCCAATTGTATTTCAGATTGTTGGCTTATCTCAATCGAAATTTGGTCATGTAGGGTGGTTTGAGCATTGGACATTGCCATCTGTAATAGATCTCGTTTCTTTCCTTTTTGAGGAACGGTGATGGGAAATAGGCTTGATAAGACCGGAGATTCTAGCGGAGGGAGCAAGATTTCCGGAGGCCATACTGCACGCTCAATATAGAATTGGGCAACAAAAGAGATGAAAGCTTCTTCAGGTTCTTCAAAATAAGGAAAAATGAAACTATCACGTGCTTGCAATTTGCCAAGACGCAAATAAAAGACCTGAATACACATCTGGTCTGTAGTTATCGCATAACCAACAACATCACGATCGATAAAATCATTGAGCGTGATGTTTTGTTTTTCCCGGAGAAGTTTCAAGTCTTCGATAAGGTCTCGATATTCTCTTGCGCGCTCGTAATGAAGTGCCTCCGATGCTGTTTGCATTTTTCCTTCTAAGAGCGCGATGATCTCGCTTTGGTCTCCTTTAAGAAACGTCGAAACATTCTTTAGCATTTCCACATAAACATTAAGCGATACGTCGGCGACGCAAGGGGCAAGGCATTGTTCTAAATGATAATAAAGACAAGGCTTTGTGGGAATTTGACGGCATTTTCGAAACGGGAAAAGTCGATTAAGTAAACGTGCAGCTTCTCTGGCAGCACTTGCATTCGGATAAGGTCCGAAGTATTTACCTCTTCCTTTTTTTACTTGCCGAGTGACGAGGATTCGCGGGTGACTCTCTTCCGTAATCATTAAATAGGGGTAGGTTTTATCATCTCGCAAGAGGATATTGTACTTTGGATTGTGCTTTTTAATTAAGTTGCACTCTAGGACAAGAGCCTCAACCTCTGATTCTGTCATAATATATTCAAAATCAGTAATTTGAGTCACAAGACGCCCAGTTTTGCCATCATGTGATCCGGTAAAATAAGACTTTACTCGGTTTTTTAAAATTTTAGCTTTACCGACATAGATAATCTGCCCCAGAATATCTTTCATTAGATAGACACCCGGTTTCTCTGGCAACAAGGTTAGTTTTTGTCGAAGTAGATCCATTTTGTACACCTCAGTTCTTATTTTAGAGGGTGGGATTGTCAGATGCAAGTTCCATATACATATCTTTGTAAGAATCACGTATATTGTTAATAGATTGTTATTTGTGAAGCAATAAATGATGTATTAATGGAGGGAGAAAGTATGCCAAGTGCCTGGGGACGACCACCACGTAATGATCTATGGAAGGATTTACAAGCCTTGGCCCTATGGATTCTCATTATCGGAGTTGTCGGGTACATTGTATTTCCTAACTTTTTCAAAGATATATACTCAACGCTATCCGACCCAGTAACTAAAACAAGCACAACTGACAATTATAAGTTGCAAACTACGGACGACGTAAACTCGAATACCTATGATCAACAGACGTTGCTTGGACAAAATTCCTCGAGTGTATCTAACGCTCTCTATAATAACGGAAATAATGAAGTTTCTTCTGGATATTGGATTATCTTTGTAGCCGAAGGAGAGTTTAAGCAGCTCTCTGTGAGTAGTGATGCTTATGCCTTTCTGCTCAGACTTGTAGAAAGTGATCAAAGCGTCGAGGGCAAAAACGCAATTATATTAGTAGCTAACGGTCAACTTCAAAAATTTAATGTAAGTGGAGAAGTTTATACGATTATAAATAATATGGCCTTAATTGTGAGTCGTGCTAAGTAATTATGATTAAGACTTATAGCGCCACTAAGACTTCCACGTAATAAGTGAAAGCAATAGTGGCGCTGTCTTAACGCATCAAAAGTGAACTCGTTCAACTAAAAATTAATGGAAGAGGAGTTTGGCACCTGCTGCAAATAAAGCAACGCCAATGAGCTGGGAAGGACTCCAAGGTAGGCGACTCATACCAAACCACCCGAAATGATCGATAAGCACAGCCGTACTAACCTGACCTATTATAATGGCGGTGGTTGCGTTACACACGCCTACTTTTGGGATGCTTATGGCAACAAGTCCCACAATAAGGACACTGAGTATACCGCCAAGATATAGATACCACGGAACTGAAATCCAGTTATATTTTAAGAGAGGGGCACGCCACGCGAGTACAGCAATCAAAGCGACAAGTGTGCCGATGACATGGACAATCAGAGTCGCAGATAGTAACGATGTTTTCAGACTTAATGACGAATTTATCGTACCTTGGATAGCCATAGCAATTCCTGATATTGCCGCGGTTAAAAATGGTAATGAAAATAACTTTGACATAGATAAGCCTCCTTGTTTGAATTTACAACAGTGGAAAATATAACTAAATTCGTCAAACATCTCTCAGTATTCATTAGAAAGGATAAGGGGAAAATGAAATCAAGCAAAAAAGCAAAAAAAGCAATAGGAGGCGACGACGGTTGGACATTGATTATAATTTAGTACAACGTGCCCAGATGTTACTCACCTTAGAACATTCATCTGATGCAGTGCGGGATATCTTATTACGAGAAGGATATCCACAAGATCAAGTCATAGAATTAATGGATGCAACAGAAGAAGTCTTAAATTACCTCGTTCCTCCTCAATATGATGAACATAAAATTGGTATTGATATTTTACACCCGGGAGAAAAAACTCAAGGTCGCAAGCCGACGGTCGATATTCTAATCGATAAACGTTCTGGTAAATTAGAACTAATGACTCCTCACCAACCAGAAACATGGCGTGTCGCCAATGAAGTGCGTAAGGCGATCAAACGGCAACGCCAAACTATGAAAAATTATCACTAATTACCTTAATAATAGATCTAAAGGGACTATAAGGTGACAACTTATGGTCCCTTTCACTGTGTAACCTTTTCTAGAAATAAGGAATTATGTTATAATATAAATAATAACAATTCCGGGAAAGAAGGGTCACGATTGGAATTTAATCCAATATTAAACTCATTAGAAAATGTATATGAGAAAATGAACTCAGATCAGCGGCTTAATCGAGAGGACGGACTGCAACTTCTGCAAACATCTAATATACTTGGTCTAGGTTATCTGGCAAATGAACGGAAACGCGCTATAACCGGTGATCAAGTATTCTTTAATAATAATGCCCATATTAACTATAGTAATGTATGCAAAGTGCGATGTGGGCTTTGCGCCTTCGGTAAAGACCTTGGAGACAAGGGATCTTATACAATGTCCATTGAAGAAGTTGTGAGTAAAGCAGGGCAATACGCAGATCAAGGTGTTACAGAACTTCATATTGTCGGGGGAATACACCCAGATCTTCCCTTTTCATATTATTTGGATATAATTACCAAAATTAAAGAACGAGCCCCGCAAGTAAGTCTTAAAGCGTTCACAGCAGCAGAATATGATTATTTCGCTCTAATGCAGAAGGTACCAGTTGTCGAAATTCTAAAAACTTTCAAAGAAGCTGGCCTTAGTTTTATTCCAGGTGGTGGAGCAGAAAACTTTAGCCCAAGGGTGCGGGAACTAATTTGCCCCGGGAAATTAAGTGGGGAACGATGGTTAGAGATTCACCGAATTGCACATCAGTTAGGCATCCCTACCAATGCAAATATGCTGTATGGACTTCTTGAGACGGATGAGGAATTGATTGATCATCTTTTGGCTTTACGTGATCTACAAGACGAAACACAGGGCTTCTATGCGCTGATTCCTACAGCCTTTCATCCGAAAAACACGAAGTTTGAAAAGGTTTCGCAAGCAAGTGCACTTCGCACCTTAAAAGTGATTGCAGTAGCGCGCTTAATTCTAGATAATTTCCACTATATTAAAGCATACTGGGTTTCAACCAGTCCTCAAGTGGCGCAGATGGCGCTTATGTTCGGAGCAAATGATCTTGATGGGGTTGTGCGAGAAGAAAAAATATATCATACTGCAGGTGCAACCAGCCCGCAAATGCAAAGTGAGCAACAGCTGATTCATATGATTCATGAAGCAGGTTTAGAAGCTGTTGAACGAGATACCTACTACCACGTCATCAAAACGATTCGGCCATAAAGGGTGGCTTATATGAGTTAAAAAGCAAGAGGTGAATCGAATGCGAATCGCCGTATTATCCGATACACATTTGCGAGAAGGCAAATCTTTACCAAGTTTTGTCTGGAAGCAATTAAATCAAATCGATATGATATTTCATGCGGGCGACTTGACCCATATGGGTTTACTCGAAGAATTGTCCTGTATTGCACCAGTAAAAGCGGTAAGAGGAAACTGTGATGGTTGGGATGTTACTTTACCTGATCGCGAAGTTATTGTATGTGAAGCTCTTAAAATTGGGCTAATTCATGGAGATGCAGGCAAGGGAAAAAGTACGCCAGAACGCGCTTATCTCGCCTTTAAAGATACAACAGTTGACTTAATTGTTTTTGGTCACTCTCATGCCCCTTACATGGACTGGCGTGACGGTATTTTCATGTTCAACCCAGGCTCTCCTACGGATAAACGACGCGAACTTCAATATTCCTTTGGACTATTGGATATCCAGCAAGGGCAGGTTAAAGCAAAACATTTCTTCTTTTGAAAGCCGGTGAAAACTATTAAATATCGTAGGAATAAGGTGAAACGTGAACACGGAATTATTCAGAATGCGTTACTCTGGCTTGAAAATCTAGGCCGACTTTCCGAAGTTACAGACATTATTCCTGGAGTTATTGATGTTAGCCATTCCTCAGAACGAGGAATTGTCTATAAATATGAGACCCAAACAGGATGTAAGCTTTTACTGAAAAGTAATGGTTCCATTCAAGAAGTATTTGTGGTGACTAAAGATCCAACTCGTGTCCAAGAATGGGTTAAGCAAGAATTCCCTCCTGATTCCGTTCCTTCTGTATCACCTGGTACTTCTAAATCTAAGCTGCCCCCAATTAAAAAAATGAGGGCATCTAACGACCTCGTGAAATTGAAAGATGGGTCAAAGAATAAGATTTCTAGTCGGGGCGTACATCCCCCTAAAAAACGTTCATGCCGAAAAGTACATAAACCTAGCTTAGGAGATCAAGATTCTCCGAATATCGCCGATCAATTGGACCTTGCTACCCTTAAAGCCTTAGGCCGCCTAAAACAGTCACTCGTAAAGGATCGTGTAAATAAGAAAAAGGACAGCTTAGGGCCAATATTATCCTAGGCTGTTTTTGGTGATTAGCTTTTGGAGGACAAAAAAGACGTTGAAGAGAGGTATACGAGCATGTATTCGCGTAAGTGTACTGGAGTTAAGCAGGTAGTCTTATGGAAGTAGGTGGCATACAGGCTCCAGTTGCGGTCAAATCTACACTACCTAATCAATTACATATTGGAGAGCGACTATTGGTGGAAGTTATTCAGAAAACATCTGAGGGAAATGGAACAATTCGGGCAAAAGGTCAAGACATGTCCGCTCTTTTAGAATCCTCGACTATAGTGGGAGAAAAGTTCTGGGTTAAAGTTGGTAATTTAAGTGAAGGTAGCTTAGTCTTGATCCGCGAGCCTTCAATGGAGAAGCAAGGGGACATACGCGTCGACCCTCAACAATTTATGCAGCTTACAGAGAGAGGATTACCTATCAATCAAGAAATTATAAGTCTACTTAAATCATTTCCAATCTCTAATCCTGGAATATTAAGTGCTTTATTGATGAGTCTCAAAGGAACTCCGTTAGAGGGACTCTTAATGAACTTACAAAAATTCATCCCAAAGTGGGAGGGATTATCAGAGGAAACGGGAGCAGAGGAGCTTGTGGAAGGTTTACGGAAGCTTGGATTAAACTATGAACAACGTATCCTACAAATGATGAAATTAGATCCTCAGGCCAAGGCTGTGGAGAAGAACAGTCTAAAAGACACCTTTAAATTTGCGCTCCTTAATGCACTTCAGAATCAAGAGGGCTTGAATCATGGTGATTCCGAGGAAACTGTGCGAAATTTACTGCAAAAACTAACCGGACAACAATTGTGGTTTAAAACAGGAGTACTTGATAATGCCTATCTATTACTCCAGCTTCCTCTATTAAATCAGGGACAGCTTGTACCTGTGCAAATTGCGATTGAGAGTGCTCGTAAAGGAGGGAAGATGGATGAACAGCACTGTCGTGTAGGAATCAAGATGGAAACCCAGCAACTAGGTCAGGTTGGAATTGATGCGTTTTTCTATGAGGATTCACTTAGCTTTCGAGTCCTCACCAGTGAACTTCAGTTCCTGCCCGAACTGCTAGAGCAGGTTTTGCCTGAAACGAGAACGCAATTTGCTAAACTTGGTTTTAATTTAACGAAAATCGAAACAGGTGAACTAGCAGAGAACCTGGAATTTCAGAATTTCCTACAAGGATCTAGACGAAGTGGAGTTGATATTCAGAGGTGAAAGAAAAGGCGGCAGCTATAGTTTATGATCAAACTGGGGCACCTCGGATTGTGGCTAAAGGGGTTGGGGAAGTGGCTCGAAAAATGATCGAAGTCGCTGAAGCTGAAGGGATCCCAATTCAAAAAAATGAAGTACTCATAGAAGCACTGATGCAGGTGGAGTTAACCAAGGAAATCCCACCCCAACTTTATCGTGCAGTAGCAGAGATCTTAGCTTTTATTTATAGATTGGATAAAAAGAAATTGCGAGCAAGTTCATCATCAACCATACATAACAAATAACCTGAAAAAGAGGCAGTCTCTATAATAATATTAAAATAGTAAGCAGCACATAACCAACAGATAAAAAAGCGACAAATGTCGCTTTTTTATCTGTTGGTTATGTGCTTAGTTTCCCATGGAGTTTTTTTGATAAGCGTTTTCGAGCTAGTATCTCAGCTACTTTTTCACTGTCACCAAGAACGATGCCCTGTAGTCTCCACTCACGAAAGGTTAGCCAAAATTGATCTTCTGAGATTGGATGGGTGTATCCTTCGGATTCTTCGTCGTATGGCCAAAAAACATCTACCCACAAGATGCCTTTATTACTGATAACCATCACGAAATGAATCAGTTCTGGGTAAGTAAATTCGGTATCGCGTATTAAAATATGCGAGCGACCGTTCGGGAAGTCTGTTCGAATGTAAATAAGCTTCATCCACTGTCCCCCTTTGTGCAACTTCAACGAATCCTGACGATATCATTTTTAGTATAGCACATAATATATAGTTTATCGATGGGTTTTTGTGGAGAGAATCTATAATCTTCCAATCATAATTTATGAATATTGTTGAATGAAAGTTCACATTAGCAAACGTATGCTAAATTGGGTTCAGGATAAACTAGACTAGAAAATAATTATAAATGGAGGAGATATAATATGCTTACAGTAATTCATACATTTAATGGTCCGGATGCAGACCGTATTTTAGGAGAGGTTCGAACAGTAATTAAATCTGTTGAAGATATCGAAGGGTTTAAATTTGCTTCTGTAAATAAGCAAGAAAATACCGCCGATATTATGCTTTTTTCTAAGTGGGAAAATATCTCTGCATATGAAAATTGGGCAGATACCGTTGGGGAAAATAAAGCATTTAAGTCTGTAACACCGCAAATGTTTGAAGTGCTAGAAGAAAAATATTAAACATCATACGTTCGAAAGGGTGCCAAGGTTTATGACCTTGGCACCCTTTTTAAGAAATCTTGATAAGATCGTTAAAAGCTGATTTTAGTCTTCTCATAATTGAACCTTTCATACTTAGCGCTGCGATTGGAAAGGGGCAATCATCAATTTGCCTAACTGGCATAATACCCATGAGGGCATTGGTCATGAAAATCTCATCTGCCACGAGTAGATCTGATAAACGGTAGAGACCTTCACGAGTCGGAATTTGTAGAGACCGAGTTAGGTCAAGAAGGATTTGACGCCGTGTTCCTGGCAAACACCCACTTTCAAGAGCCGGGGTGAAAAGGGTTCCAGATTTAATAAAAAAAAGATTGCTCATTGTACCTTCGGATATGTAACCTTTGGTATTTAGCCATAATCCCTCTTCAGCACCATTTCGTCTCGCCTCTTCCTTAGCCAAGATGTTTTCTAGATAATTTGTAGATTTAATGGAAACCAAGGGTGAACGCTCATTAAGAGGGGAGGATAATAGGTGTAGGCGAATTCCTAATGTATATTGAGCAAGTGTATAGGGAAGTGCTCTCTTGCTTAACAGGATCTGGGATGGAAGATCAGCAAGGGGTGCACCTCCACTAAGTGAAATGCGCAGTGCGTAGGGAAAAATACTAGGCCTTGGAGTTTCTTCTAAAAATTTACTAACCAAGTTCACCCACTCATCTTTATCGGGTAGGCTGAGACCGAGAACCATAGCTCCCTTGTTCATGCGCTGCCAGTGTATATCAACAAATAAGGGTCCAGCTTCAGTGATTAGAAGAGTTTCAAAAAGCCCGTACCCAAATAACGCTAGGCGGTCATGGGAAAATATTGTATCAGTCATCTAATCGTCCTTTCAGCACCCTGAAAAGCGCTTTTGCTTTATCAAGCGTTTCGTTATACTCATCTTCAGGGATAGAGTCTGCAACAATTCCTCCACCTACATGAACATAAGCCTTCTTGTCTTTTAGCAAAATAGTGCGGATGACAATATTAAAATCCCACGCGCCGTCAAAGCCCATATAACCGATGCTTCCCGTGTACAGTCCCCGTTTGTATAACTCTAATTCTTCGATAATCTCCATTGCTCTAATTTTGGGGGCTCCAGTGATCGAACCACCGGGGAAAACGGCCTCTATAATATTACTGGGCTCAAGACCACGCTTTAGTTGTCCGGTAACGGTCGAGGCTAGGTGCCAGACCGTCGGATATTTTTCGAGTTTAATTAAATCAGTGACCATAACCGATCCGAATTCACAAATTCTACCTAGGTCGTTTCGTTCTAAATCAATAATCATGGTCAGCTCCGCACGATCCTTTGGACTATTTTGAAGTTCAAGTGCTTGAGACTGATCATCTTCGGGCGACTTTCCGCGCGGGCGAGTCCCTTTAATCGGACGAGTTTCGATTTGTCCATCCGTTTGAATTCGTATAAAACGCTCGGGAGAACTGCAAAGTATTTGAAAATCCGCGTAAGGTAGAAATGCAGCAAAGGGAGCGGGGTTTTGTCTATGAAGTTGGGAATACAGTTCCCAAGTATCCCCTTCCCAAGGCATGGAAAAACGTTGAGTTAGGTTGGTTTGGTAAATATCCCCAGCATAGATGTAATCAATTACGCGTTTCAAATCACTTAAATACTGAGAGTGAGAGACACTGGGGGTTATGGTTGAGCAGGACGGGTTTGTCATAGACCCAAAATCTTCAGGTCCATCAGACTCCTCTGGAACAAATGGGTAGAGAATCTGTTTCAAGCTCTCCACCCGTGCGTGGGCTAAGTCCGCATGACAAGTCCCACCTTCGTCAATACCGCAGGCCGTGATCCAATATTTCTCCTCAAGGTGATCATAGATCACGATTCCATCATACCAGGCAAAACGCCAAAGAGGTATGTTTAAGTCATCTGTAGTGTCATGGGGAAGCAATTCGATCTCGTTTTTAAGATCATAACTAAAAAAGCCTACAGCGCCACCTGAGAAGGGGAAAGGGGCATGAAGGACGTGGTATTTCCGCTGTGAATCGTTAAGAAAGTTTAAACTTTGGTTATCTTGAAGTGGGATTATTTCTCGGTGTGAGCGGTTCGCCCAAAAAAGCTCAAGATGATCAGGATAGGCTGTCGCTTCTAAAAAAGGGGATGATCCCATATAGGAATAACGGCCAAACTCTTTGTAATCATTACCGCTATCTAAAAAAAACGGAGAAGGCTTTTCCTTGAAAGCTGGAAATAAGAGATAAGGGGGAATTGAAACTGTGAGCGGCTTGACAATCCAAGGAGCTGCAGCATGCTGCAGTCGCCAATTTTTTGCATTTTGGAGGGCGTTTTTTAACAGTTGATGGCCTGCTTGAGTTAAGATAGCCTCCGGATGAAATTGAATTCCTTCGATGGAGAGGCTTTTATGACGTATCCCCATTATTTCTCCATCATCTGCCTCGGCAGTAATTAGTAATTCTTCAGGAAGAGTAGACCGCTCTACGATTAGCGAGTGATACCTTGTCACTACCAGTGGATTCTCTAGATCAGTAAAGACCCCTTGCTGATCATGAACAATGGGTGCCGTTTTTCCGTGAATAGGCTTATTGGCTTGCACAATTTTCCCGCCAAAATATTGCCCGATGGCTTGATGTCCCAGACATACTCCTAAAATGGGCGTTTTTTCCTTGAAGTGTTCGATAATAGCTAAGGAAAGCGGGGAGTCACTGGGAGCACAGGGACCAGGTGAGATGACAATTAAATCAGGTTGCATTGCCTCAATCTCTGTTATAGTAATTGAATCTTGTCGTTTGACAATGACGTCCTCTCCAAGTTCGCCAAAGTATTGGTAGAGGTTATAGGTGAAAGAATCATAATTGTCCAATAAGAATATCATCGTTTTCCCCTTTAAAGGTTTCATTATGTTGCGCTTCATCTGTGTTCACTATATTGTCTCTGACTCATAGCGTATTTATTAGTATTTCCTGATCTACTCTGGAAAGTTAAAAAAAGTTGCTTTATATAAGGCAACTTTTTTACTTACTGTAATGCAACATATTTTCAAAATCTTCAAACGCGGGCAGGAGATTAGAGTTATAGATGCCCTGCAATGTTATAGTCTGATTGATCGTCACCTGTCCTACATCCGTCCCTACAATCTCAATTTGGAGAGATTGAACATCAAGGGTAAGGGGCTGCTTATCCACGAAAAATGACATTCGCTTAGGCTCTGCAAAGGTGGTTTTGAGGATCGTCTTTCTATGAGGAATGTTTATTGAAGGCTTAAGGGGGCTAGAGGTATGAATATCACTAGAGGCATGAATATCACTAGTGGTATGTAAATCACTTAAGACAAAGGAAGACTCCAAGAGTAATTTTTGCATGATGGCCATATTTGTGTTCCATGGTAATTCGACGAGTTCTGATCGAACCATCCCTGAAGGAGAACTATATAAAATGACGTATACCCCATCTTCTGCTAAAAAGGGTTTTTCTGAACAGCCACTAAGAAATAGACTAGAAAGAAAAACCACAAGAGCAAGTCCGAGAGTATAAATCTTACGTTTAAACAATGGATATCCTTCCTTCTAATCAAGATACATATTTTTTTCACTTCTAGAAGTTATATTCGCTATAGAAGTTCAAAATCCTGCTTTGCGTTGATTCCGTTCGTTATAATAGTGTACAATGATAATAAGAGAGGGGTAAATATTTTGGGCAAAGACATCGTGGTTTTTGATGTAGCAACAACTGGCTTAGAGGTTTTGCAGGACGAAATTATCGAATTTGCTGCTCTTCGAATCCGTGATGGGAAGATTCATGGAACATGTCATTTTCTTGTTCTGCCTGAGCAAGAAATAACTAGTAAAGTGCTAAGGTTAACTGGTATAACGGCTGAGGAACTTTACGGTGCTTCTAAAATATATGATCGTAGCCATGAGATACAGAAGTTTTTTGAGGACGCTGTTCTTGTAGGACATCATATAACCTTTCTCCTCTCTATTTTGGAAAAGAAATTAAACATTCAATTCCATCAGTCACAATGGGATACAGTGGAATTGGCAAGACTCTTTTTCCCAACCGTGCATGACTATCAATTATCCTACCTAAGTGAAAAGCTTGTATTAGGCATGAAAGATGGAACTAAGGGTCATAGGTCAGAGACTAATGCCTGGCTGACTTGGAAACTTTTTGAAGTTTGCAGGAAAAAAAGTTTAGAATTCGATCTTAGTTTCTATGAACAGGCTAACGATCTTCTTGAGGGTTGGGCCGGAAAGGGTTTTATAGACGAATCATATAGAGAAATTACGCGTCGCTTTCCTGATCGACAGATCCGGACAGATTTGGTTCTCGCTCCTAGTTCTGAAGGGCTATTTTCAAGTGCTAAAATACTACTGGATGAAATCCCCGTCTCAATTGACTGGATTGTTGATAGTTTCTCACCGGGAGGAATTCTGGAGCGAGAGCTAGACGGCTATGAGAGCAGACTGGGTCAAGTCAAAATGGCCAAATTAATAGCAGAAGGTCTTACTTCCTCTCAACATGTCGTGGTTGAAGCTGGAACAGGTACGGGAAAGTCCTTTGCCTATTTAATCCCTTGTTTATGGTCGGCAAAAAAAACAGGAAAAAAAGTAGTGGTAGCGACCCATACTATTCCTCTTCAGGAGCAACTTCAAAAAAAAGACATTCCAATTCTAAAAACAGTACTGCCATTTGACTTTAAAGTGTCCGTATTGAAAGGCAAAAGTAATTATTGTTGTTTGAAGAGATTGCAGAGTTGCATGGGTAATCCACGAGAAATTTCTAGAGAAGAACAAAGGCTCGCACTTTTGAGTATTCTTGTTTGGATTAGAGAAACCCCGACAGGGGATCTACAAGAACTTTCTAAGGTTCCTGGACTTATACAGATTTGGTCTAGTTTAAACGCGGATAATGAAACGTGTATTCCGGGAAGATGTTCGAAGGCAGGGGTTTGCTTTTTACTCCGGGCCCGCAAGAAAGCAGAAGAAGCAGATCTCTTGATCGTGAATCACTCGCTACTATTCTCGGACCTTAAGACAGACTATAATGTGTTGCCAGAATATCATCAGTTAGTGATTGATGAAGCTCATCAGATTTATCAAACGGCCTTACAACATCTCGGTTCGGATGTGAGCTTGGAAAACATTACCCGGATTATTGATAATATATATAAACTGACAGGACAAAACTTTTATGGACTGCTTAAACAACGATTGGGACCACTTGCCCACGTGGTACCTTCTGTGTCATGGGAAATATTTGAAAAAAGGTTGGACAATATTCCTGAAAATTGTAACTTGGTGCTGGAACAGGCCAAAGAGCTATTTGATCTATTGGCCTTGGTATTAGGCACAGAACGCTCGTTTAGATTTATTGCTAGCCATGCGACTCAAACCTGGTGGGGACCGCTAAACATTCAAATAGAGAACCTACTGGGACGAATTAAAGCCTTAGTCGTTGTACTTGAAAGTTTGCTGAGCGCTTTGATTGGGGAAGACGCGGATGAGATCGAAGAGCTGAAATACGTTTTAGTAGGTCATCAAAGAGAGTTACAAGCACTGCTTGACACGCTGATGTTAGTATTGGACGTTAATAACCCAAAACAAGTGACTTGGCTCGAAAAAAATTCTAGACTTTATTTAAAGACTTCACCCATTGAAGTGAGTGATATTCTTAAGGAAAAGATATTTTCTCGAATCGATTCTGTAATCTTGACCTCGGCCACGTTGAGTATATCCAATTCCTTCGAGCATTTTCTTCGAGATGTTGGATTACCGAGTACGACAAGAACTGCCCAGGTAGATTCTCCTTTTGACTATGAACAGCAAATGAGGTTTTTTGTGGTCAAAAGAGGCATTGGCCTCCAAGATTCGGACGCAGAGAAAGCCAAGTCTCTGTCAGACTTCATTGCTGAAGTTGCTGAGCGTATGAAGGGTCGAACTTTAGTTCTATTTACGGCTCATAAATTACTGCGTGAAACGTATGCATCCTTGAATCCTAAATTATCACGAATCGGTATTGAGACTTTAGCACAAGGTGTTCACGGTGAACGAAGCACAATTTTAGAAAACTTTAAGAGAAATCCAAGGAGTGTCCTGTTAGGAGCAAATAGCTTCTGGGAGGGGATTGATATTCCTGGTGATACATTATCGTGTGTTATTCTGGTTAAACTACCCTTTTGGCCTCCGTCATTACCTTTAATTGAAGCTCGATCCGAATTTCTCAAGTCTTTAGGACGTGATCCGTTTCAAGAACTATTGCTACCAGAAGCCGTGATCCGCTTTAAGCAAGGGTTTGGCCGTTTGATTCGCTCAAAGGGGGATCGCGGAGTTGTCATTTTACTTGATGACCGAGTCATTGGAAAATATTACGGGAGGTTCTTTCTGAATTCCTTACCAATTCAGACGCATATTCGAGGAGAAAATTCACTAATTCTTCGTAAAATCGAAGAGTGGATGGCTTTGGAATAGACTAAGTGCTGTTCTAATCGTCATATAAATGATAAACTAAAGTAAATCAAGAGGAGGAGGTCAGTTTTTCGGTGAAACAATATTCCATTTCTCGTGATGCTTGGTCTTATCTGGCGATATTGGCTTTTCTAACGGCTTTTGCTTATTGGCTTTGGCCGTGGCTTGTTATTTTACCAGGTGTCCTGTTCTTGTTTATTCTATTTTTTTTTCGTAACCCCGAAAGGGAAATTTCAAAAGACGAATTTATGTTAGTTTCCCCTGTGGACGGAGTAGTCATGGATGTGGAAAGGGTCATCGAAGACCAGTTTCTCAACGGAGAAAGCATACGTGTTCGTATCTTCTTGAGTATATTTAACGTACATATCAACCGCAGCCCGATGTCAGGCGAGGTTGTCTTTCGTTCCTACCGACCAGGACAGATGATCCCTGCGTTTAAAACCCATGCGTCTGAGGTTAACGAGAAAAATTATGTGGGAATCCAGAATGAACACTTGCAAATTTTGGTGACACAAGTAACTGGATTCATTGCTCGTCGGATTGTGTGTTGGGTTAATAAGGGCGATAAGGTAGTCAAAGGGGAAAGGTACGGCCTAATAAAATTTGGCTCATGTTCAGAAATTTTTGTACCAACAAATGTTGAAATAATGGTCAGTCCAGGAGATAAGGTGCGTGGCGGTATAAGTGTAATAGGGAGAGTGAGTGTGGAATGAAAAAAAATCCGATTACTGCCGATATGATTCCGAGCATCTTTACTTTGGCCAATTTGCTTTTTGGTTTTCTTGCCCTGACCTTGGTTATTGAAGCAAATTATACAATAGCTTCAGCCATGATATTAGGCTCTGTGCTTATGGACACGTTGGACGGAAAGGTGGCACGACGGCTATCCGTGAGTTCGGATTTCGGAAAGGAACTCGATTCTTTGAGCGACTTGGTTTCTTTCGGTGTAGCACCTGCAATCCTTACTTATCAGGCCATCTTGTACCCACTACAACCAGAGTATCTAAGGTATATTGGTCTAAGTATCGCTGCGATCTTTGCCTTATGTGGAGCGGTCCGTTTGGCACGTTTTAATATGCTCAATATTACGACTCATTTTGAAGGCGTCCCTATTACCTTCGCTGGTGGTTTTTTAGCGCTTTTAATGTTATTTCGTAATATGTTCCCCTGGTATATTTATCCTTTAATTATGGTTATTTTAGCCTTTTTAATGGTGTCGAGGTTTAAGGTAACGAAATTTTAAGGAACATAGGGGACTAGCGCCAGTGTGACACTGCGTGACGGGCTTGGACCGTTCAGTATCCTGCGATGAAGATGGCTAAGAATTCGTGTTTGGTGACGAGAGACTTGGGAGACAGAACATTTGATGTGCACTGTCTTGTCTCTGGGGTCACTAACACGAATTTTTGCTATTTTGTTTGCGAAAGACAAGTGTCTCGCCAACCCTCCTCATTTCCTGTTGCTTTTTTTTCACCCTTCCTTCAGATGAGGCATATAGTATCGCAACGGAAGTGATCTCTAAGGGGGAAGCAATTGATGGATCAACAAGTAAGCTGGAACAGTGTGGGATTACGTATGGTACAAGGATTAACTACGACAATAGAAGTGGTCCGACAATTAGACGTTCAGGAAGCATCTTTAGTTATGCGGTTGTTAGGAAAAAGCTGTACACGTATGTCTAAGGAGGGGGTAGGACATCAATTTGGAATTGCCTTAATAGAAACAAGTGGCCAGTTAGCAATGAAAGAGTCGTTGGTTTTGGAGGATGTTCTCAAGGTAATTACAGGGATTATTGGCCGCCTCTATTTCACGGCAAATACTGATGAGGAACGCCAACTCGTTGCTCAACTCGAAGAAGCAGTAAAAAATTACCAGGCAGTATAAATGGTTTTACATGATTTTGGTGCATACATTACCATAGATGAGGTGTTTTATTCTGATGCGAAGGGGGAAGGCAGACTATGAGGATTTATTACGTTCGGTTACCTGAATTTGTACTTAGTGTTTTAAGAAAAGTTTTTGGCTAAAGTGGTATGAAAGTGACAGTTCCCTCCTAGAATGATAGTAGAGACAAGCAAGGAGGGAAATTATGCGTTATAGTCGTTATGTATGGTTCATGGGTCTATCACTTTTCTGTCTAATTACGATCATCGCCTTTAAAACACCCCAAACAGTGATATCGGCTCTGGCAGACCCCCATTATGGGGATTCTCCGCAAAAAACAGTTCAACACTTCTGGCAACTAATGGATCGGCGCCAAACGGACCTCGCCCGAGCTCTATTAATATTGCCAGAGGGGTCTTTAGACCAAAAAGAGTTTAAAGAATGGGAAACTAGGTTGAATAAAGATCCTTTATTATCCTTGCAGAAGTTAGAGTTTATGAATTCAGACTCTGCCATATCACAAGGGGTTGTAGTACGCGTTTTTTGGACATCATCAATTGAGGATGTCCAAAAAGTAACATTTTCCGTTAATCTAATACAGTCGAAAAAAGGTTGGCGTATTGAACGAATAAAGCGCTTGAACAACAATTTGTGATCTACTTAGCTATCATGATTTATGTTTAAACACGGTCGACCTTAGTTGGAAAACTGTGTTTCCTCTTTGTTCGGTTGCAAATTCATGGTTCAAAATGTTTGAAGACAGTAAAAAGCGATGGTTTAAAAACCGCTTTTTACTGTCTTCTTATCTTGTAGAATTACTTTTACTCTTCAATGTGGATAGCTTCTGTTGGGCAACCCTCGGCGGCTTCCTTTGCAGACTCTAAAAACTCACCGGGCACAGGGTTTTTATAAGCTGCTGCTAACCCATCATCCTCCATTTTGAAGATTTCAGGACAGATTTCTGGACAAGCTCCACACCCAATGCACGCGTCTTTATCTACTTCAGCAAACATTATGTACCTCCTTAAACTAATCTAGGTATTATTGTACCCTAGTCAAAGCCATCTATACCTAATAAGGTTATCATAAAGAGATATTCTTACAAAAAGTAGAATATCTCTCAATATTAATGAGCAATCAATCGTGCGAATAAGCTTGATATAGTTCACGATAATTCGCCAATATAATGGAGTTTACTTTAAAGATAGAAAAGATAAGAGGATTTTGCGGTGACAAAAATACCAATAATATCCACAAAACCTATGACTATAAGCCTTTCTGAACGGATAAATAGCTTATCCCAGTAGCCTAATTATTTACGATTTCGACATTGAAACTGACATATAATAAAGGTACCGGAATGATGCGCACGTTTTTAATAGCATAAAATGTGAACCGGAATACAGTTAAGGTGGAATGAGGAAAGAATGGGTAAAAAGATTAAAATAATTGTCGCGGATGATAATCGTAATTTATGTCAAATGCTACAAAACTATCTCCAAGCCCAGGAAGATCTAGTTATAGTAGGAATTGCCAACAATGGTTTAGAAGCATGGGAACTCATTCAAACTCAAGAACCCGATTTGATCCTACTGGACTTAGTTATGCCGAATTTAGATGGCCTAGGAGTGTTAGAGCGCATTAATGCTCGGACAACAGTGGCTAGACCCAAAGTTATCATGCTAACTGCTTTCGGTCAAGAATCACTCACACATCAAGCAATGGTGCTCGGCGTGGATTATTTCATTCTAAAACCCTTTGATCTTGATATTCTTGGCAAACGAATCCGCTCATTAACGCAAGATATACCGGCCTGTGCCCAAATTCAGTATTCCACTACTTCACCAGTAGCGACTTCAGTGGGAAGTGGGCTTAATCTTACCGTCGAGGTAACGAATATGATGCATCAAATCGGGATACCGGCGCATGTTAAAGGTTATCAATATATTAGAGATGCAATTTTAATGGTGGTAGAAGATGTCTCGCTGTTAGGTGCGGTAACCAAGGAACTTTATCCAGGAATAGCGAAAAAGTTTGATACTGCCCCCAGCAGAGTGGAACGCGGAATTCGTCACGCAATCGAGCTGGCATGGGAGCGAGGACATACTGATACACTTAAACGAATTTTCGGATATTCTATGAATATTGAGCGCCAGAAACCCACTAACTCAGAATTCATAGCACTTCTTGCTGATAAACTAAGAGTGATGAGTAAGGTGAGCTGAATATAATTAGAATTGGTTCGTGTGAAATAAACAGATATTTCAATTGCATCTTTCTCTTTAATATTTAATATTATTCTTTGATATGGTTATAAACATTGGCCTCTTTAAACAGAGTAATATCAAGAATATTAACGTATGGATTAGCTAATACTATGAGTACAGAATTGGGCTTCCTTAATGGAACAAATACCTTTTTATCGATTGTTCAAACTCAGAGCCTCCCAAATAAAAACGATCTTCTGAATGTGGTTGGTAGTTAGAATTGTTTATTTCTCTATATGACTACTTTAATCCTGCAATTATTTCTGGCATATTGGTTGAGCAGGTCGCGGTGTATGAGAAATATATTTGACTATTTCCTCTAACATAGCAGGAGAATCGCTTGTGGATACAGAATACAAATTTAGTTGGAATGAGTGGGGACTGTTTTTTATTGGCCAAAAAAGGTAAAAAAACAGGGGTGTGTACAGGATGCCATTTCATTGTTTCCACCAAATTCGAGTTTAAAGAAGGAAAAGGAGAGTGTTTACGTTACTGGTCAGAGGTCAGATACTGCATAATGCCCCATCACCAAGTAAATACACCATTATCATAAAAGCAAGGATCAAAAAATATGCGCCTATATTCTTCTGGGTTTAGGCGCTATTTTCTGATCCTTGCTACTAGGCGGT
>DASRMA010000055.1:0-5382 GCA_035648155.1 Desulfosporosinus sp. | reverse complement strand
TTATCAGCTAATCCTAAATAATTGTTAGCACACATATTGACAACCTGTTGTTTGTCTTTAGTATCTATTCTACTACTTTGTGGTGAGGTAATGATCCGTTCTTCCTTGTAGGTACCGGCTTCTTCAATATTTGTAATTACTTGCTTAATATACTTAACCGCTGTCTTCAGACTTTCCCTCCAGCATGCATCTTAGATTTTAGACCAATCCAGAACAACCTTGCCCGACATCCCAGAGTTCATTGCTTCAAATCCTTTTTCATAATCTCGGAAATCGAAACGATAGGTAATAATGCCGGAAATATCCAAACCGCTTTGCAACATTGTCGTCATTTTATACCAGGTCTCAAACATTTCTCGCCCATAAATTCCTTTAATCGTTAAACAGCCAAAAACAACTTTATCCCAATCTATGATTGTGTTTGGCTGTTGAATGCCGAGCATTGCCATCTTTCCAATCTCACCGACAAATTCATGCCCAATTGTTAAGGGTAAGGGTATCGTCTTTTGGGACCAAGAATCCCAATTATATATGTGGACGTCTGTACCGCAGATGCAGGTTTTATGTATTTTTACTAAAACATTGTTACGTCCAATTTCCGGCACAGGAACCATTTCCATCCATAATCCTTTATTAACTACAATCCCAAGTAAGCTTTCTCCACATCGGAATTTTGCAGTAGCTCCGTTCCACTACCAGATAGCACAATCTTACCTAACTCAGTCACATGGGCATTATTAGCGTGACTCAAGGCAATGTTGGCATTCTGTTCCACGAACAAAATGGTATTCCCCATTTCTTTGATCTGTTGGATGGCTTTAAACATTTCCTGAACAATAATAGGCACCAACCCCAATAGAAGGCTCATCCATTAACATCAGTTTCGGATTGGCTATCAAGGAACTTCCCACGACAAGCATTTGCTGTTCTCCTCCTGACATAGTACCGGACAACTCCTTATATCTTATCTTTAAAACTGGAAATACAGTACCCATTATCCATCCCGTTTGATTCCTTCTTTATCCTTTCTTGTATAAGGGTCTACCTCCATCTCAGATATAGCTCGTGCACTTCGCACCTTCTTGACACAAAACCACCCCAGCGGGTATTGGGCCATGGACTGGAAGTGCTGGAAAATGTGCCGGTAGCCAATGGACCGGTAGCCAATGGACCGGTAACGTGAATTAGTCTGATTACCCGAGTGCTAGATTTACAGCCCCTTTTGCATGAAGTAAGGTCGTGTCAAATAACGGCACAGTAGAGTCCTCAGCTTTGACTAATAAACTAATTTCCGTACAACCAAGGATCATTCCATTCGCACCCTGTTCTATAAGATCCGCAATAATTCTTTTATAGTTAGCTCTTGATTCTTCAATAATTTCCCCTAGGCATAGTTCTTTATAAATTACTGTATTTACTACTACTCTATCTGTTTCGATCGGAACTAAAATCTTTATACCTTGAGCCTCCAAACGCGATTTGTAAAAATCCTGTTCCATGGTATATCGCGTCCCCAAAAGGCCAATAGTTTTGATTCCACATTGAAGAACCTGTTGTGCTGTGACATCGGCAATGTGAAGTAATGGAATTTGAATGCCTGACTGAATTTTGTTAGCAATTTTGTGCATAGTATTCGTACAAATGACTAGGAAATCTGCCCCAGCTAACTCAAGACCTCTAGCTGCATCTGTTAGAATCTCGGTAGCCTTTCCCCAATCACCATTTCTTTGACAAGTCTCTATTTCCTCGAAATCTACACTATATAGAATGCATTTAGCTGAATGCAAACCTCCAAGCCTTTGCTTAACTTCTTCATTAATAATGCGATAATATTCGGACGATGATTCCCAACTCATCCCTCCGATTAAACCGATTGTCTTCATTGTCTTCCCTCCAAATTACGATGGAAGTTTCACTGACAAGTAGATTTTAATTAATCAACATTATGAGGGGCTGTCCCCTTTAGTCCCTTCAGAACAGCCCCCCGTCTCATTGACGGCTGTCACTGATCCGACTACCATGGCCGATATATTCCACGGCTATGACTGGAGTTGAAATTTTCAGTTCGAGGAGGAGCTAAGGGGATACCCCCCCCAAGAATAATACAAATAATATGCACCTGCTATAGCACAAGCAATAATGAACGCGACTATCGTTGGTTTGATTAAATCCTTCCACAAATTGTCCAACATAACAAATCCACCTCAAGAATCAGCCTTCCCATTAAATTATATTCAAATACAGAATAGTTCCCACCCCGTTAAAGTGAAATTCGGGTGAATATTTTTTTACCTATTTGAAAACCCCCTCTAACTTTTAAATTAGAGGGGGTTACGTAATCTTTAGATTATAGGACTCACTGGGTGAGTTTGACTAAAATCGCTGATTTACATTTCGCGCTTTAGTCAAACTCACCCAGTACGCGGCAACAAGCATATAGAATTTTTAATAATGCCGCAGAGAATCTTGGGATTGTTGAAAGAAATGATATATTATAGGAATCATTGTTTCAGGAAAAATTGGCACACACACTATGAGAAAAACATTTGGCTATCAAGCTTATAAAAATGGAGTATCTCTGGAACTTTTGATGGATATTTTTAATCATTCAACACCGTCCATGACATTACGATATGTAGGGATTACAGAGCACCAAAAGAGGGACGTTTACTTACAATCTAACCTTGGGTGAAAACTTAAATTGCCTCTGATAATGGGCTTTTGGGAACGCACTTGCGTAAGGCAATGATTTGTTCCTTTTAATATCATTTTAGTCAACATAACGTTAATCCCTCTTTTTGGCAGGTTGTGCGAAAATACCCATTTACCAAATATTGTTATTTTCACCCCCTGAATTCCGAGAGGCTATTAAACACATTGTCAAATTTCCCTTCCAACGGTAATGATTGCCAGCACCGAGGCTACCCCTCATGAGTATAACGATTATTAACTACTCAATAACCAGACCCACTTTTCTATATAATTCCACAAAATGTCCAACTGGACCTACTCCGTGTCCAATGTCAAGTGCATCCGAAATGGCTTGAGTAATATATGCTTTCGCACCTTCGACAGCTTCTTGTATACCGTTACCCCGGGCTAACAAGGAAGTAATGGCTGAAGAGAGGGTGCAACCGGTTCCGTGAGTGTTCTTGGTCTCTATGCGTTTTCCCCGAATGCGTATAAATTGCTTTCCATCATAGAGGAGATCATTGGCATCGTTCACTCGATGTCCCCCTTTGACGAGGACATACTTTGGTCCAAGTTCATAGATCCGCTGTGCAGCGACTTTCATATCCTCTTCACTCTGAATCGATAGTCCAGTCAAGGCTTCTGCCTCTGGGATATTGGGAGTAACCACATCGGCTATCGCGATGAGTTCCTTGAGTTCCTCCATGGCTTCCAGTTGGAGAAGGAAATAACCGCTTTTAGAGACCATCACAGGATCTACTACGATATTTTTCGCTTGATACTCTAAGAGTTTGACTCGAATCGCCCGAATGATCTCTACATTCGAAACCATACCAATTTTAACTGCATCCACGTCGATGTCTTCAAAGATACTTTTAAGTTGAGCCTCGATCATTTCTTTGTCTATTTCTTGGACCTTAAAGACTCCTACGGTATTCTGAGCGGTTATCGCGGTAATCACGCTCATTCCGTAAACGCCAAGCGCAGACATCGTTTTTAGATCGGCTTGAATTCCGGCCCCGCCACTACAGTCTGAACCTGCGATTGTTAACGCCTTTTTCATATCCGCTTTCTCTCCTACGTTTATATTTGAGTCGTTTAAGCTTCCTTGGCTAAGATGTTGTTTAACCTTGAAATAGTGCCAGGGATATCCTCGCTGCCGACGATCTCTGTGACTAAGGCTACAGTCTTGGCACCACTTATAACCACTTCTGCTAAGTTATGCCCCTTGATTCCGCCGATCGCGACGAAAGGAATATCCAAGTTTTCGACCACATAGCGCAAATACTCTAGCCCTACCGGGTCACAGACATCGGTTTTAGTCTGTGTTTTATAAATTGGACCGACACCAATATAATCCGCTCCTCCCCGTACTGCCGCCTGAGCCTGTTCGGGGGAATGCGTGGATAGACCAATGATGCGTTTCAAGCCCACAATCTGTCGCACGACCTCAATCGGAAGATCATCTTGTCCAATGTGTACCCCATCCGCATCCACAGCAAGCGCTAAATCGAGATGATCGTTGACAATAAAAAGGTCTCCGGCTTCACGGGTCATTTTTCTTAAAGCCAGGCATTCTTCGTACATGACCTTCGCCTTTTTCGATTTTTCACGATACTGAAGAATTTTTACACCACTTTTTAAGATTTGCTCACTGACCTCTAGATTGCTTCTGCCCAGAGAATGCGGTGCAGAAGTAAGCGCGTAAATCCCACTTGGTAGCATCATAAACGTTAATCCTCCTGTCCTAAAATCCAGGTTAATACTGTATCGGCTTCTTTGGCTGCGGCTACACCAACTCTTGGGGACATAGGTGGTCTATGCTGTGCCACTTCAGACTTCAGATTTCAGATCCCCAACAATAACTAGCTTAGAATTAATCTGATGGGTCGCTAAGGCATCGGCATTTCCCCAACCTGCAAGTCCTGAGGCACAGACCACTTTTTTCCTAGTTTCAAGGCAGCTTCCGCAAATACCTTTTTAACCTCAGCTCGGTCAAAGGCCTCAATCCAAAGATCACAGTCCGCAAATAAGATCTCTACATTTTCCTTGGTTATTCTTTGGGTAGTTATCGTAAGTTTTAACTCTGGATTGATTCGAGTTAAATTTTCTGCTAGGGCCTCTACTTTAAGACGTCCCACCTGATCGGCAAAATAAAATTGCCGGTTAAGATTACTCGGTTCGATCCGGTCAAAATCTACAATTGTAAGGTTTTTACAGCCAGATCTAACAAGATGCATGGCAGCATTGGAGCCTAAGCCACCAGCGCCACCGATCCCTATCTTTGCGCCGGCAAGACTGGATAGACGTTCTTCGCCTAAGGTATTTCGTAAGCTTTCGATGAGAGAGTTCATATTTTAAGCATCTCTTCTATCTCGTACGTTAACCCAGTCACAAAAGACCGGTTGATAGCCCTTAGTCCGAAGCATCTTCACAACTTCTTCCACTGAGCGCTCATCAGATATCTCAAATTGAGCACTCCCTGCTTCTGTTGTCTCTGAATAGCCACCTACAGACGTCAGTGAGCCTGCCGATAGTTTTGTAATACCGAGTGGTAGTAAGGCATCGCGCAGTGGGGCAATTTCTCTCGTGGAAAGTGTAATATCAGCTCGCGGTAAAAATAATCGATAAGCCAGAAGAATCTGGACAAGTTCCGCATCCGTAATGGGATATTGGGGTTTATAGGAACCG
>DASRMA010000054.1:0-7498 GCA_035648155.1 Desulfosporosinus sp. | reverse complement strand
GAGACAAGCCCTTATGATATCGGTTCCCAAGCCAGTAGAGTTATGCATGTGTGTGGCGCAGCTGCCCTGAAGATAGCAAAAACAGTAAAAACTCTATTTCGTACTCAAGCTGCATTAATACTTAATTGCTCTACGGATGAAATTGAGATGGGCGATGAACTGATCTGGTCTGCCCACGATCTTAGTCATAAATATAGTTATGGGGAAATTGTAAGCCAAATACAAAGAAAAAATCAGACAGAAATCATCATCACAGAAACGTATCGAGCAACAGACAATCCAGGGTCCTATGGCGCAAATTTTGCTGAGGTCGAAGTGGATACTCTGACTGGACTTGTCAAAGTGTTGGAGGTTGTGGCAGCGTTTGATGTCGGGAAAGCCATAAATCCAGGCTTCGTAGAAGGCCAAATTCATGGGGGAATACAAATGGGCATAGGATTTGCGCTCACGGAAGATATCGATTTAGATCCATTAACGGGTATAGTAAAGGGAGATAGCTTCGCAAGATATCATATCGTCAATGCGCCGGATATGCCGCCAGTTAGGGTTATATTGATAGAAAAAGGGGAAAACGACGGGCCTTACGGAGCTAAAAGTATTGGAGAAATAGCTACTTGCGCTATTGCTCCAGCCATAGTCAATGCAGTCAACCATGCCCTAGGGACGAATCTTACAGTTTTGCCGCTAACACCAGAAAAAATCATGAGTGGCCTTAAGAGAGCTATCCACCGCTAAGTCTTACATTATTGAAAGAGGGCGAAATAATGATCAGTAATTATGACATCGCGCAAGCTATGACCATTAAACTTGACTCCGAATTGCCAGCAAGACCGGAATTTAAAGAAGGAATCAGAAGGGCACCGGACAGAGGATTTAGCCTCACCGTAGCACAAACAAAGGTCGCTTTGAAAAACGCTCTGCGCTATGTACCAGAGGAGTTTCACGAGACTTTAGCCCCGGAATTCCTGGACGAATTGCGGACCAGAGGCAGGATTTATGCTTATCGTTTCCGCCCAGCAGGAGGATTGTGTGGTAAGCCTATCGAGGAGTATAAGGGGAACTGTATAGAAGGCAAGGCTTTTCAAGTGATGATCGAGAATAATCTGGATTTTGATGTTGCCCTTTATCCCTATGAACTTGTAACCTACGGTGAAACGGGTAGTGTGTGCCAAAATTGGCTACAGTATCGTTTAATAAAAAAATATCTCGAAGTGATGACGGATCAGCAAACCTTAGTTGTGGAATCAGGTCACCCAGTAGGCTTGTTCCCTTCACGGCCAGAAGCGCCGAGGGTGATTATTACAAATGCTTTAATGGTTGGGATGTTTGACAACCAGAAGGATTGGGAAATCGCGGAGCAGATGGGTGTTGCCAACTATGGACAGATGACGGCGGGCGGCTGGATGTATATTGGACCCCAAGGAATTGTCCATGGCACGTTCAATACCTTGCTCAATGCAGGACGTTTAAAGTTAGGTGTCCCGCATGATGGAGATATTCGAGGCTATTTATTTGTCTCGTCAGGGCTGGGAGGGATGAGCGGTGCTCAGGGGAAATCAGTTGAAATAGCTCACGGAGTAGGAATTATCGCTGAAGTCGACGCGTCCAGAATACAGACCCGCTACGAACAGGGCTGGGTCAGTAAGGTCTCTGCAGATCTTGAGGAAGTTTTTCGTATCGCGGCGGAGTATGTGCAGAAGAAAGAACCGATGTCCATTGCTTACCAGGGTAATGTTGTAGACTTATTGGAGTATGCCGTCAAGAACAAGATACAAGTAGACTGGCTATCCGATCAGACGTCGTGTCATGTTGTCTATGAAGGGGGTTACTGCCCACAAGGTGTTACCTTTGAAGAGAGAACCAGGCTACTCGGGGAAGATCGGTTAGAATTTAAGAGCTTGGTTGACGTAAGCTTAAGACGCCATTACGAATTGATCTGTACCTTGGTAGAACGGGGCACCTATTTCTTTGACTACGGCAATTCCTTTATGAAGGCGATTTATGACGCTGGTGTCCAGGAAATCTCAAAGAATGGCGTGGATGAAAAAGATGGCTTTATTTTCCCCTCCTATGTGGAAGATATAATGGGACCGGAACTCTTCGACTATGGGTATGGGCCGTTTAGGTGGGTTTGTCTCAGTGGCAAAAAAGAAGATTTACAGAAAACAGATGAGGCGGCCATGAACTGTATTGATCCAAACCGCCGGGGCCAAGACCGAGACAACTATATTTGGATAAGGGATGCTGCGAAAAATAAACTTGTCGTCGGTACCCAAGCGAGAATTCTCTATCAGGATGCTGAAGGGCGGATCAAGATCGCCCTTAAATTCAACGAAATGGTGCGTGCTGGAGAGATTGGCCCGGTCATGCTAGGGCGAGATCATCATGACGTGAGCGGAACGGATTCTCCGTTTAGGGAGACAGCTAATATCAAAGACGGTAGTAATGTCATGGCCGATATGGCCGTACAAAGCTTTGCTGGAGATGCTGCTCGAGGAATGAGTCTTGTGTCCCTCCACAATGGAGGGGGCGTAGGCATAGGCAAAGCGATTAATGGGGGCTTTGGCTTGGTGCTGGACGGAAGCGAACGAGTGGATAACGTGATAAAATCGGCCCTTTTATGGGACGTAATGGGTGGAGTTGCTCGAAGGTCATGGGCTAGAAATGAACACTCGATCGAGACCAGCCTTGAGTTTAATGGGCGGTATAAGGGGAAAGGGCATATTACGGTGCCCTTTATTCCTAAGGATGAGTTGATTGATCGGTTGGTACGCTAAGTCGTACCCGGGGCCGGGAGGGTCCGCGAGACACTTGTTCAGCCACGCGATCGTCGTGTCAAACTAGGGCTTTAACCCCCAAAAACAAGCGGGCAGGGTGCCCGGCCAATGCGACGTCCTTGTCGCAGGGCCGGCGGGAAACGTCCTGTACGCAGAATTAGAGCGATGTCCAAGGATGGACAAGTGTCCCTGTAGCCAAGGATGGCGAGAAGGGACCTGATGAAAGAGGATTAGCGCCGAGTTTGGCTACGACGATCGCAAAGGCATTGGAGCGTGTGATCGCGGATCCTCCGGGCAAGGAACGCGTTAGAGGACCTTGTGCTCAGCTTCGGTAATCGATGACTTTATTTATCATAAATGCAATAAGGGGATCGATTTTTAATAATCCGAGGGTTGACGATAGGCGCTGGCCTTAGAAGATAAAACATCAAGGAGGGCATACATACTATGAAAATTATTGACGTTATTGCATCGCCGGGGCTGACGGGATTTTACTTTGATGACCAGAAGGCGATTAAATGTGGAATTACTCAGGACGGCTTTACTTGTTGTGGGGAGCCGCTAACACCGGGATTTAAGGCGGTTCGCCAACGTGGTGAGTCTATTTCTATAATGCTTATTCTGGAAGATGGTCAAGTGGCGTCGGGGGATTGTGCGGCCGTTCAATATTCTGGGGCAGGCGGGCGAGATCCGCTTTTTTTGGCGGAGGATTTTATACCCATTATTATTGATGAGATTGCGCCAAAGCTGATAGGTCAGGAGCTGGATTCGTTCCGCCATTTGGTAAGTGTTGTTGAGAATTCGACACGGCCCAACGGTGAGCGTTATCATACTGCGATCCGTTATGGCGTGAGCCAAGCGATTCTTGATGGCGTGGCCAAAGCAAAGAAAAAGACGATGACAGAAGTTATTCTGGAGGAATATGAACTTCCGATGGTTCTTAAGCCTGTCCCAATCTTTACACAATCTGGGGATGATCGCTACGATAACGCTGATAAGATGATTATTAAACGTGCTGGAGTGTTACCGCACGCGTTGATTAACAATGTGGAGACAAAGCTGGGGAAAAACGGGGAACTGCTCTTGGATTATGTCGAGTGGCTTAGAAATCGGATAATGACGCTTGGCGGCGATGATTATCGCCCAGTCTTGCACATCGATGTTTATGGCACGATCGGGATTGCCTTTGAAGATAATACGGAGCGCATGGTCGAGTACTTCGTGACATTAGAAAAGGCAGCAGCGCCTCTACATTTGCGAATTGAAGGACCGATGGATGCGGGAAGTGTCGAACGTCAGATTGAGCAACTCAAGGTTTTACGTGTTGCTTTGAAGGCTCGTGGAGTTAAAGTGGAAATCGTCGCGGATGAGTGGTGCAATACGTATGAAGATATCGTCAGGTTTGTGGATGCTCAGGCGGCGGATATGGTTCAAATCAAGACTCCAGACCTCGGCGGAATTCAAAATACCATCGAGGCGGTACTCTACGCTAAGAAATTTGGCGTAGGTGCATACGTTGGTGGGTCCTGCAACGAGACGGATGGCGGTGCGCGGACTGCGGTACATGTAGCCTTAGCTTCTCGCCCAGATCAAATGCTGGCGAAACCTGGTATGGGCGTCGATGAGGGGCTGATGATCGTGACCAATGAGATGAATAGAACCTTGGCTATCTTGAAGTATAGGGAAGGGAAGTAAACGCATTATGGGCAAGCTCAGTTACGACGTTGGCTTGGAACGGGATGAATGCAAATGAATTGTACGGTCACCAAAGCCCACAAGGCGGTATTTCTTTGGGGATAGGGCTTAAACGGTTCCCTTGACAATTCATTTCATTCATGGCTTGGTCCGGCGGGGGTTGGATGCGACGTTGGCTTGGGTACTTGTCGGATTGGTTAACCCCACGTCGTTCCAGCTCTCTAGCGACCCAAGCCAGAGGAAGTTTCTTAGCTTAGAGAGCATGAAGTGAACTCGTTCAGCTAAAGCTGAACATCGAAACTTCAGAAGGGGATTCTACCCCCACTGAAGCGACGGAGAACGCTCCCACTTATAAAAGTGGGAGTCTTACGAATAGATGAAAAGAGCGATGGAACACGATAGTCTCCAATGGAGAGTATCGCCGAAGGCGCTACCAGAAAGAACACTTGCCGCCGAAGGATGATGCGACCGTGCCAAGACACTTCCCCCCGGCGACAGCCTGAGGGGTGTTGTAAGGCAAGTTCCCTAACAGAGTTAACGAGGAGTAGACAGCAAATATGGGTAAAATAGGATTAACTACGACTGTGCCGATTGAAATAATTTATGCAGCAGGGGATACACCGGTTGACTTAAATAATATTTTCATTACGAGTTCGGAAGCTATGCGTCGAGTGGAAGAGGCGGAGCTTGCAGGTTACCCGCGGAATGTATGTGGTTGGATTAAGGGGTTATATTCTACGGCCTTGCATAACCCGGAGATCAAACGCATTGTTGCTGTGACCCAAGGAGATTGCAGTAATACTCACGCCCTCATGGAGACGTGGGAAGTGGAGGGGATCGACATTATTCCTTTTGCTTTTCCATATGATCGAGACCCTGACATGCTTCGACTTCAAATGGACAAGCTAATTGGAACGTTAGGTGCAACTTGGGAGGGCGTGAACCTGCAAAAGAAACGCCTTGATCAGGTCCGTGCCTTAGCGTGGGAAATTGATCGACTAACTTGGGAAGAAAACCGTGTGAGTGGCTTCGAAAATCACCTCTACCTTGTTTCTTGTTCGGATTTCAATGGCGATCCTGATGGCTTTGCTCGTGAGATGGAAGGGTTTATCCAAACCGCTCGAGGAAGGGAACCTTTTCCAGAACGGGTTCATAATGGAACACGGGGGAAAAAGCGTGAACTTCGCCTTGGCTTTATCGGTGTTCCACCTATTTTTCCCGAACTGTATGATTTTCTGGAAGAACACGGAGCCCGGGTTGTCTTTAATGAAGTCCAAAGACAGTTTGCAATGCCCTTTAGGACGGAGGACGTTGTGGAACAATATCGCTTATACACGTATCCATATAAAGTATTTCAACGAATTGAAGATATCGCGAGGGAAGCAGAACGCCGCCAGCTAGACGGGATCATTCACTACACGCAAAGCTTTTGTTACCGCCAGATCGAGGATTTGATTATACGGAAAAAGGTGGATTACCCAATTCTGACTTTGGAAGGGGAAAATCCAACAGGGTTGGATGCGCGTAGTAAAATGAGGTTAGAGTCCTTCTTAAGCATGCTTGGGGATTAGAGGGTCCGCGTGGGGCAAGCTTAACCAGAAACTAAGCGATTATAAAATGCAAGTTCTCCAGAATAATTGACATAATATGTTATTAATACTATACTATATTTAACCAACAAAATATTTACTAGAAACTATTGTTGGTTAGAGATCAAACGAATTATTTACAAACATAAATGATTTGATGAATCATAGCATAGGAGGATTTGTATAATGTCAATTATAAAAGGCGTACTTGAGGAAGAGTATGAACGATTAAAACGGATGGAAATTGCATACAGCAGTAAAATTAACGAGCTGCCCAAAGGCAGTATTCAAATAAAGACAATAAAGGGGCGTAAGTACGCATATCTAGCGCGTCGGGAGGGCAAAAGAGTTGTTACCCAATACCTTAGCACAGATGAAGACCACATGAATGTACTGCTGAAACAAATAGAACAGCGAAAAAAGTTCAAAAAAGAGATACGCCAAATTCATGAGGATTTTAAGGTTATTAAAAGGGCTATCCGTTTATGAGCACACAGAGAGAGACATTTCATGACAACGGAAAGCGATTCAAACTGTGTGTGGTGAGAGACGTATTGACATCACTTAGGGATTCTGGAGACAATTTGCAAGTTGGACCCACTAAAGAGGTCATTGTGGGAATTAAAACTCAGTGAAGAGGGTGGCACATGTCTGGACAACAAACTATTTGTGGCATTGATTTGGGGAGCCGGAGTGTGAAGATTGCCCTCATGGGGTCGAGAATAGAGGACGGAGATTTAGAGATCCTACGTCTGGAAAGCTTAGATACGATCCGTTTTTACCGGGAGTATGGGCGAAAGCAGGGGGAAAAACTGGTCGTGGACTTTGAGGCTTTGGGACTGCCTGTGGTGGACCGCTTAGTTTCCACTGGTTATGGGCGAAATACTTTGGAACTTGCTGGTGGAGAGGCTATACCGGAGCTTAAGGCACATGTATTGGGAGCAATTTATCAGACAGGGCTCATGGATTTTACGTTGGTCGATCTTGGTGGGCAAGACAGTAAAATCATCCAGGTCCGAAAGGGGAGAATGGTTGATTTCATGACGAATGATAAGTGCGCGGCCTCTTCTGGACGCTACTTAGAAAATATGGCGAGCGTACTTGATGTTTCACTTGAAGAACTGGGACACTATGCAGAGGCTCCTGTGGAGTTGAACGCTACGTGTGCTGTGTTTGGCGAAAGCGAGTTAATCGGTAAGATTGTAGAAGGGTTCTCCTTAGCTGAGCTCGCGGCCGGGGTTAATGCTACGATTGTTAAACGAATTTTGCCTCTTCTGCGTACGTTCGCCGGTGAAGTTTTGGTCTTTACGGGAGGTGTCGCACATAACCACGCTGTAGGTAAGCTTTTGGAGGCGGGAACGGGCAGGCAGATTATTATACCGAAAGAGCCTCAGTATAATGGGGCAATTGGGTGTTGCGTCGAGGGTTGCGAGACAC
>DASRMA010000053.1:0-4429 GCA_035648155.1 Desulfosporosinus sp. | reverse complement strand
GTCCTATATTATTCTCCTTTTCCTGACGATTTCCTCCTAGTTTTTGAAAATGTAACACTAAAAAATGCCCCATGGGATAATTATCCCTTGAGGCTTTGAAAATTATTACTTTACTCACTCTTTAGGAAAATTTGCCTAATGCTAGTATTTGTTGATCTTCTACTTCTTATTCTTTTTTTTAGCATTTTTTCGCTTCTCTAAAAGAAGCTCAGCAGTGTGAATAACCTTAATATTCGGATTTTTCTTATCTAGACCGCCACCAATTTGCATTAAACAGCCTGGGCAATCAACGACAACGTACTCTGCACCCGTCTCTTCAATGTTTTTCATTTTTCTATCCAAGATAGGAGCTGATATCTCTGGGAATTTTATAGAGTAAGAGCCTGCAAAGCCACAGCACCGATCCGATTCCTTCATCTCAATGAGTTGTATTCCTGCAGTATCTGACAGCAGTTTTCGGGGCTCAGCATAAACTCCCATAGACCGTTTCAAGTGGCAGGAATCATGATACGTAATTTTCATGGGTACGCCGTCTCCCCCGGGAGTTAATCCACCTAAGTCAAATAACAATTTGGAGAAGTCTCTGGACTTTCCACTGAGCTCTTCCGCTCGAGCTAATAAGGCTGGATCATCTTGGACGAGTTCTTTGAAACTATCAATTAGAGCATGGGTACAGGTTGGACATCCGCTAACAACATAATCAACCTTTTCTGACTCTAACGCCTCGATATTCATGATCGCACACTTCCTGGCATTTTTTCTGTCTCCCATGTATGTTGCCGGAGCACCACAACAGGATTGTCCATCAGGAAATACGACTTCATATCCCTTTTCATTCAGCCCGGCAATAATGCCTTCACCAATTTTGGGATAGACAAAGTCAATCAGGCAACCAGCATAAAGTGCCACCTTACCTTTTGGATTCTTCACCTCTTGCTTAAACTTTAAGAACACATCCCTGAAGGGGACTTTGGCCACGGTAGGTAGGCTTTTGTGCTCGGTAAGTCCAGAAAGGAACATGGGCAAATGTCGAATCACTGGCTGCCCTTTAGAGAACGGTTTTTGAGCCACGGAGGCCATACGTAACATTGAATGAAACAATCTCCGATTTGAGACGACGTTCAAGGCAAATTTGGGAATAACAGGGAGTCCGTCTTTTTCCCCCATACGATTCCGCAATTCCAGAATCATCTGTGGTATATCTAACTTTCCGGGACATACTTCATTGCACTTTCCACATTGTAGACAAAGGTTTTGTGGATTTTTGGCATCATTTTCCGAATTAACAAAATTAGTTAAAATAGTTCCGATCCCACCGGTATAAATATGTCCATAGACATGCCCACCCAAGAGTTGGAATGCAGGACATACATTAAGACAAGATGCACATCTAATACATTGGAAGGTCTTTTTAAACTTTTCGTCTTCATACATCTTCCGACGACCATTGTCAATGATGACAATGTGAAAGTCCTTATCCTTAACCGTTCCATCAGCGTAGTAGGCTGGGATAGGTCCCGTTACCATACTCACATAACTAGTAATCTGCTGGCCAGTCGCACTCCTGGGAAGTGCCTGAAGGATGTGCGTTGCATCCTCAAACTTGGGAACGAGTTTTTCTATCCCCACTAAGAAAACGTGAGTAGAGGGTAAGGTCGTTGTAAGACGGCCGTTGCCTTCATTTGTAAGCATAATTAAGGTCCCCGTCTCAGCGACGGCCATGTTAGCTCCCGATATGCCCATTTCAGCCTCTAGAAACTTCTTGCGGAGTTCCACTCTGGCGGTTTTAACAAGTTCAGCAATGACCGGCTCGTTTAGGCGATGTAAATGGCCACTAAAAGTATCTGCGACTTCTTCTTTAGTCATATGAATTGCCGGCAAAACCATGTGGGAAGGATGTTGTCCAGCTAGCTGCACAATCCATTCTCCTAGATCTGTTTCCTGAACGTCTATGTTATTGGCAATCAATTCGTCATTTAGCAAAATCTCCTCAGAGACCATTGATTTAGATTTTACAATTCGTTTTATATCTTTCTTCTTGACTAACTCACTTATATAGCGTTTAGCATCCTGTGCGGTAGTAGCACGATAAACCTTAGCGCCTCTTGCTGTTGCTTCTTTTTCGAATTGATCCAGCATTTCATCTAAATGGGTTGCCGCATACGATTTTACTCGCACAATATTTTCACTGATGGCTTCAAAGTCATAACCTTCATACGCTTTTGCGCGAGCTAAGACATAGGCATCGCCAAAACGCCCTAATGCCCCCCGTAAAACGTCATCTCCAAGTGCCTTTGAAATCTTACCTTTAAACTCTTTGTCCATCTAAGCCACCCCCTCTACTTGTTCATCAACAAAGATCACCACGAGTTGTTTCGGTCCATGAACCCCAACTGTCAAAACTCGTTCTATATCCGAAGTTCTACTGGGCCCGGTTATAAATCCGACAAATCCTGGTATTTGGGGAATTTGATGAATGGTTGCCATGGTTTCCGCTAAGGTAGGTATCAGTGTGGATGTTAATACCAGAGCAATGTGAATAGGAATAAGTGTAGAGCACAGACGCTCATCAACACTTGACGCTGCATCTGCCTGAACCAGGGTTCCAAGTTCGGCAATGGCATAGGTCACTTGTGTTATACCCGCATGGGCGTTTGGCGTGACTTCTCTAAAATTATCGGTATATACTACTATACCTGACTTCTCAATTTGGTTAGCAAAATCTCCCTTTAGAGAGATTGAAGAATTTAAGAGTGCGACGTTTTCAATCCCTTTTTCTTTCATAACTTTACAAATTAGTTCTCCTGCTTCGATTGCAGTCTTGACGCGAAAACATTCTCCTGACAGTACTTCCACTTTTGATTTAAAATTTTCGTATAATTCAGTGGTTGGGTCAATTCCCATTTAAACCTTCCTCCTCAGAATTCCGTTTATAGCATAAAGTATTGCTTCTTTATGGTCAGACCATCATACCATCTAATAAACTTATTTTAGATTATTTTTCAATAAATTGCAATATCTCCCCGATAATAAATACAATTTTATCTCCTATAAATAATAGATTGATTTCCGACATAATTTGCGTTAATGTAATAGATAAGTAAAACTTAGTTAGTTTAGTTTTCTAAGCCTTGCGCATTAGAGGATTTCCGGACGCGGAAATCCTCAATTAATTATATCTCTTATACTGTATAAATCTGCTAGAGTCTTCATAAGATTACGCAAAACACTTGCAATCTAAGATCATTAGGCTATAATAAAACTAGTTGGGGGTATAGCTCAGCTGGGAGAGCGCTAGATTCGCATTTTAGAGGCCAGCGGTTCGATTCCGCTTACCTCCACCATTCACATGATAAGTTAGTGAAGGTTTCGGTAGGATTAATTCTACCGAGGCCTTTTCTTTGTCCTTTACTTAGTACTATCTTAGCGGCTTATAACACTCCCCCATGAATTGTTCTTTATCCAATCGTTAGACTCCCACTTCTATAGATGGGAGTGGTACGCCGTTACCCTGCTTCGGTGGGGGTAAAATCCCCACCGAAGTCCCCATGTTCAACTTTAGTTGAACGAGTTCACTACTTCTTAGTTCTAATTGTCTTCTAGCCCTCGTAACTATGAATGGAGGCGATAGGATGCAAAGGGTTCAATTTGATCCAGAAATTCTTTATATACAAAAAATATATTTCTTTATGTTTTTAGCGACGTTTACAACGATTGCCTGCGTGACCATATTCTGGCTTATGACGTTAGAATATGCTCTAGCAGTTCTAGGAGTTGGCCTTATTTCTTCCTACATCGCCATGCTTAAAAAAAAGAACTTTTCCCCTCCTGCTAGAACTATTACAGCTAAAAGAATGGCTCATGAAATTTCACAAGACACAAGTCCTGTATCAATTGCGCGTTTCGCCTGCCAACTATACTACTACTTTCATGAATCCGCTCAAGCAATATCACTGCTGGAAAAATTCCTTCCGAGCCATGATCCATTAATTTGCACGACACTTGGAGACATCCTTCTTAAAGAAGGTAAGGCTAAACGAGCACTCCATATTTTGCGGGATAATCCCTTTGCCCTAGTAGACCCACTTCTGCTGGCAACTCAAGGTCATGTTCTTAAACACAGTGGCAGAATCCACGAAGCCGCAACAATGTACGAACGGAGTTTACACTCTGCTAAACATAATGGATTTCCTCATAATGGAGCCCATTGGTTTACTCAAAAGCTGCTCACTCTTAGCTATATGGCCAGTATTCATCACACACTAGCTGATTGCTATTTTCTTCTTGATGATATACCGGATGCCAAACGACAGTACCGCGCTGGAAACCTACTACTCTTCGACCTTTCACTATGGCGCCACTGCTCTGTACGTTCACTTAATTAGGAGTTTAAGGAGCGTTTTTTTCTTGCCCAATTTGTCGCTTTTTT
>DASRMA010000052.1:0-35099 GCA_035648155.1 Desulfosporosinus sp. | reverse complement strand
ATGGCCCCCTTTAAGTATGCGTTTGTCGGACTTGATGGACATGCAAGCCTTGTTCCTTTTATGTGGACAGCAACTATTTTAGCCTTTGTAGGGATCGCCTTACTTGTGTTGCCAACGCGTAAGAATAAAATACTCCTTCCTATAGCCTTATTGGCTGTATTCTTTGCCAACTGGATTGACAAAGGAGTGGTCCTCATTATTGCGGGGTTTGTTCCAAACTCATTTGGCCGAGTAACGGAATACTTTCCCACAAGTAATGAGATTGCCATTGTAGTTGGTATATACGGGATAGGAATATTAATCCTTACTATTCTCTATAAAGTAGCTATATCGGTTAGGGTAGAGAAAGATCTGTAGCCATAGATGAATTTTTGATACTTGTTTGGGGAAAATATGGTTTATAATTCAATCCAAACAATATCAATTTTAATAAACTCATTATAAGGAGGAAATACAAATGGCTCAACTTACAGTCGGAGATTTAGTTGTGGAATTGGATGAAGATGGTTTTCTAGAGGATCATTTAGTATGGAACGAAGAAGTTGCCAACGCCCTCGCTACTACTGAGGAAGTGGAAGAACTTACCGAAGAACACTGGAAGATGATCAACTACTTAAGGGACTATTATGAGCAGTTTGGTGTAGCTCCGATGGTACGCAAAATGTGTAAAGACACTGGTTTCAATCAAAAGAAAATTTACGAACTATTTCCTGCTGGTCCAGGGAAGGGTGCTTGCAAAATTGCAGGCCTTCCTAAACCAACTGGTTGCGTCTAATTTCCAAGGAGGCTATGCCCTATGCCCCCTTCATGTTTAGGCTCTTAATAATCAACGACGCTCACCGAACCTAGGCAAAATTTTGCCTAGGTTTTCTTACTGCAATGAACTATCTCATAAGAGAACTTGTTTGCTTATTTTGTGGAATATGTCTATGATGGTATTCATAAAGGAGAATAAAATGGATGAATTACTGAAAACCCGCAATCAAGTGGTTGAGATGGGAAAAAAAATGCTATTGACAAACCTTACGGTAGGAACCTGGGGAAATATCAGTTGTCGGGTATTTGGAGAAGACTATATTGCCATCACTCCTACCGGAATGAGCTACGATAGTTTAGTCCCTGATGATATTGTGGTTTTAGATTTACGTGGAAATATCATCAGCGGAACTCGTAAACCTTCTATCGAAGTGCCTTTACATTTGGCGATTTATATCGCACGCGATGATGTACAGGGGATTGTACATACCCATAGTGCTTATGCCACAGCAATGGCTGTAGCTCGGAGAGAAATTCCGGGCGCAGTAGAAGATTTGGTGCAGATTGTAGGCGGAAATGTTCGTGTTAATGAATACGCCCTGCCTGGAACAGAACAACTCGGCATCAACACAGTCAAGGCTATGAACGGACGGAATGCAGTTCTGCTTGCAAATCACGGCATGTTGGGTGTTGGTCGGGACCTTGAAGAGGCCTTTAGAGTATGCCAAGTCGTTGAGAAATCAGCACAAGTAACATTACTGGCACAACTAGTGGGTGGGGTTGTCGAATTGTCGCAAGACGATATTGATGGAATGCGAAATTTCTACCTTCAGGGATATGGTCAAGAAAAGGGTAATGGTGCATCCTAATTACTTATTGAAATATCGTCTCTATAAAAATATTAATTGAAAGTAGGAAATCACCATGAAATCAACCATACGAGACATAGATTTAGCTCCACTTGGGCAGCGCAAAATAGATTGGATTGCACCACGAATGCAAGTTCTAAATATGGTGCGTAAAGAATTCGAGGAACAATTGCCTTTTGCAAATAAAAAAATAGTTATTTGTTTACATTTAGAAGCTAAGACTGCATACCTCGCCCATGTAATTAGAGCTGGAGGGGCAGAGGTTACAGTGGTTGCCAGCAATCCTCTTTCTACCCAAGATGATGTCGTAGCTGCTTTAGTTGAGCAAGGAATTGCAGCACATGCTTGGTACAATGCGTCGGAAGAAGAATTCAATCATCATTTGCAATTGGCCTTAGACACAGAGCCAGATTTCATCATTGATGACGGAGGCGATCTTGTTTCAACGATACATACAACTCGTCCTGAGCTTCTTGAGAAAGTTAAGGGAGGAGCCGAAGAGACTACCACAGGTGTTTTGCGCTTGCATTCTATGGCCCGTGAAGGGGTTCTAAAGTTCCCGATGATAGCAGTTAATGATGCGCAATGTAAATACTTATTTGATAATAGATATGGCACAGGACAATCCGTCTGGGACGGGATCATGAGGACGACTAACTTGGTTGTAGCAGGTAAAACTGCCGTAATCGCTGGGTACGGTTGGTGTGGTAAAGGCGTGGCTCTACGTGCCAAGGGATTAGGTGCGCGTGCGATTATTTGTGAAATTAACCCCATCAAAGCAAACGAGGCTTTAATGGATGGATTTGAAGTTATGCCCATGGCAGAAGCCTCGAAATATGGCGATTTCTTTATCACGGTCACTGGTAACACAGATATAATCAATAAGAAACACTTTGGCTTAATGAAATCAGGCGCTATTATGTGTAATGCCGGTCACTTCGATGTGGAGGTCAACGTTGCCCAGTTGAAAGAAATTGCAGTCTCGGAAAGAATTGCTCGGACTAACATCACTGAATACACCCTTCCTGGGGGACAACTATTGTACCTTTTAGCTGAGGGACGTTTAGTTAACTTGGCTGCTGGTGATGGTCATCCTGCAGAAGTCATGGATATGACCTTTGCGCTACAGGCACTGTCCCTTCAATACGTTGCCTTGAATTATGAAAAACTCTCAGATGAAGTCTATCAGGTCAATACCGAGATCGATGAGAAAGTGGCTATGTTAAAGCTACAGTCACTTGGCTTAGCAATTGATAAATTAACAGAGGAACAAGTAAGGTATCTCGCAGCTTGGAGTTCTGAAGAGGCTTAATTGATAAACTGATATGAAGAAAAACAACAAAGGTGATTATTTATTAAAATTTTAATTATTAAAATAGAGAGAAATAATAAAGGATTTACGACATTGTCCAAGAATTACATAACATGAGTTTCTACTGATACCATTCCAATAAGTCATATTTAGGATGTATTAAGCGGTGACATGTAATAATTTTCTCTATTTGGACTTAATTCGATATCGTTAATTTTTACCGTATATATATCCATACTGTTTAGATTTGTGGGGTGAGTAGATACAGAAAAAGCCATTGATTAACTCAATGGCTTAAAGGAGCATAATAATTCGACTCAGAATACTGAACCTCATGAATCTTTTATTGTACTGAATCGTCTGCCGTGCAACACTTGGAGCCTATGGGGATTCAATCTTTTCTAGGTGGATTATAAATTTTCTGGGTAACAATGTAATCATATCATAAATTATGAATCGTTGTACATTCGTGCTTCAGCCACCGCGCAGCGATTTAGTATAATATAAGTTATAGGACTCAACTCTAAAAAGGTGAATTATTTAGAGTTGTCGAATCTGATTAATAATTAATTTTTTGGGGGAGTAAATATGGATAGGAAATTAGTATGTCCTTGCGGTTTAACTTGTTGTGATTGTTTGTTTTATAAAAAGGAAATATATGAAACCGCATATAAAGTGAAAGAGTTGATTATGGAACATGAATTAGATAAGTTTCTTAGTATTTGTAGTGGAAGAAAAAGTTGGGAAGTCCTCGGAGAACATTTGGATTTAGGCGAAAGTCAGATATGGGACGGAGTCGGTAAGCAATTCGATGTTTTTAAACAGATACCGGAGTTTATGAATGTTCTTGACGGCATAATAAAATTGCAGTGTAAAACTACATGCCAAGAAACAAGTGGTTGCTCTATTGGCGGGAATACACATGAATGTAAGGCGTTAAAATGTATTAAATCCAAAGATTATGATGGCTGCTGGCAATGTAGTGATTTTGAGAACTGCGATAAATTGAAATTTCTAAAAAATAGTTATGGATATGTGATTGAAGATAACTTAAAAACTATCAAAGAAAACGGCATTGAAGCAGTGAAATCACGTGGTAATAAATATTATGCTTGGCAGAGAAAAAAAGATGGCGGTGCCATAAAGGAAATTTAAGCGAACAAATGGCAGAGGAGGTAAAGCTATGAGAAGACGTTGCCAAAACGTCCCTCCCGAGCTTCGCTTCTCTTAGGGAACTAGGTGCGTTTGGTTATTAGAGAGTTAGGTAAAATACACAATTTGAGAGGAGAAAAGCAAAAGTGAATGTTTGGATAAAGGAATTACTTAAGAATTTAGATAAAAATATAGATGAGAAAAAAAGAATTGAAATTATGGAAGCATGCGGTGAGAAATGCCCATTTACTCATCTCACAGATGAAAAGTTATTAGACATCAAGAAAGAATCCGAAAATGAATTTGATTTTTTAGAAAAATTATCCCAGCAATGGCGAGTTAAAATTGAGGGTAATAATATTTATGTTGTCTTTGATAAATGCTACTGCCCACTAATTAATAAAGATATTAGCGAAGCTTCGAAAACTCTTTGCTATTGCACGCAAGGAAATATAAAAAAGAAATTTAGACTTGGCTTAGGTAGAGATGTAAATGTTTTAATGGAGAAAACTATTCTTGCAGGAGATAGCGAATGCCGTTTTAAAGTATTGGTGTAATAATTGATAATCAGTCTTTTGGTCGTATCGAGGGGACTTTACGTAATGCTTAGATTTGGGTGGTTCAGAGATATAGCAATAGCCATTGATTAGATCAATGGCTTAAATGAACATATTAATTCGGTACAGAATACTGAACCTCCTGAATCTCGGATTGTACTGAATCGTCTGCAGTGCAACACTCGGAGCCTATGGGGATTCAATCTTTTCTACTTGGATTATAAATTTTCTGGGTAACAATGTAATCATATCATAAAGTATAAACGTTGTTAATTCGTGCTTAAGAGCCACCGCGCAGCGGTTTAGTACAATCACTTGTATAGGAGTAAAGAAAGGGGAGCTTTTTTTGAATTGGTTACGTAACAGGAAAACGGCTTTTAAAATTGGTCTCTTAATTAGTCTTATGTCTATATCACTTGGCATAGTTGGTTTTGTAGGTTATTACTATTTTCATCAAGCGGGTATCTCCCTTGATAATTTTTATTCAAAGGACTTGATAACAGTCCGTGATATCAATCAAGCACGCTCTGACAGCAATGCTCTAAAATCCAAAGTTTTGGCAATTACTTCGTATACTCTTGACGGTGCTACCAGAAAGCAACAGCTAGATCAAGTAACTACACGTGAGAATTCCATAGACAAGTTTATTGCTGGGTACCAACAATTAGCCACGACAAATTATGAATTGGAAAGAATAAACAAAGCGAAAGATCAGTTTGTAATCATAAAGGATGTAATTAAAAAAACTTTAGACTTTGAGATAGCGGGCAATAAAACAGCAGCCATGGACTATTACTCTAAAAACGGTTTTTCCCAACAAGAAGAATTTCAAGTATTCTTGCGTGAGCTTGGAGTTTTTAACATCGATGAAGCAAAAGCCCATGTAACGAGCAACAATAACACGATGGATAGAGTCCAAAAGGTCCTTATTATTTTACCGATAATGGCAATATTTCTTTCTGTTCTGATTGGGTTCATCATCACCAGATTAATTATAGGTCCACTTAAAATGATATTAAAGAAGGTAGAACTAGTAGCTGACGGAGACCTGAATGTTGGTGAATGCTCTATACATTCCAAAGATGAAGTTGGTTTACTCGCTACTTCGTTTAATACTATGATTTTAAATCTTCGTACTCTGGTAATTCAAATAAGAAATTCAGCTGAACAACTTGCGGCATCTTCGCAAGAAATAGTGGCTACAATGGATCAAAATGCTCAAGTCTCGAATCAGATTAGCTCGGCTATTGGCGAAGTAGCGAATGGATCAGAACAACAGGTTAAAGCACTAACTGATACATCTGCAACGATTGAAGAACTATCCGCAAGTATAGAAGAGGTGGCGGCTAGTGGCAGTACTGTAGCAAATTCAGCGAGTACGACAGTTCAGATTGCGAGAGATGGCCACATAACGATTACTAAAGCTGTGGAGCAGATGAGCATTGTAGGAACCTCAACAGAACTTGTTCAGAACGCAGTGAACAAATTAGCTGCTGGTTTTGACAAAATTACAGAATTCATAGATATTATTACGAATATTTCATCTCAAACAAACCTATTAGCATTAAATGCAGCCATTGAAGCAGCCCGTGCAGGGGAACATGGACGTGGTTTTGCGGTGGTAGCTGAGGAAGTACGAAAACTTGCTGAGCTGTCTCGAGATTCCGCCGTCAATATTGTTGCTCAAGTGAAGGAGAATCGTGAGAATATTAAAGATGCCAGCATAGCCATGAATAGTGCAGTAAGTAGCGTTAATGAGGGCGTTGCAGTTGTGAATATTGCAGGTAAAGCCTTTGCAAATATTGCTGGTTTAATCGATGAAGTTTCAACACAGGTAAACCAAATTGCTACAGTTGTTCAACAAATGGCCAGTGGAAGTCAATATATTGTTTCGTCTGTCTTGGCTATTGACAGTGTAAGCAAAGAAACTTCTAATCAAACCATGAATGTCAGTGCTGCAGTCGAGGAACAAACAGCATCCATGGATCAAATTGCTGATAACAGTAGGGGGTTGGCAGATTTAGCTGAAGAACTCAGAAATGCCATTGAAAAGTTCCGAGTGTAAGACGAAAGAACATCCAAGGCCACCTTTGTTTGGCGATGTTCTAAGCTAAGGTCCTTCGGTTATCTCAAATAAAAACACCGTTGCAACGGTGTTTTTACCTTTTCTGCTTTAATCACAGTGCATTAGTAGGATGATCGAAATTTAGCGTATAATAGATAAGATGCTCTAGAAAGTTTGCAAAACTAGATACTATTGAGTAATTAGGTAAGAAGTTAGGTGAGAGGGAGTTTATATTTTGGAAGATCAGGGGTTTTTTAAACGCCTCTCAAGGGAAACTGGGGTGGTAATGAACGAAATACAGAAAGAGGCGATTAGCCATCCCAAGGGTCCGCTGCTACTCTTGGCAACCCCTGGAGCTGGAAAGACCACAGTATTAAATGCTCGAATTCGTTACTTGATCCTTCGTCAGGGCGTAAATCCAGAGAATATCCTGGCCTTAACGTTTAGTAAGGCAGCAGCTAAAGAAATGGACGTTCGTTTTCAGCAATTATACGGTCAGTTTGTAAAGAGTCGAATTCGATTTTCAACCATCCATAGTTTTTGCTATTATATAGTGAGAGCATTTTTTCAGGAGAAACGGATTGCTTACAACCTGATCGAAAATGAGCAGGGGGTACTTAGCAAAAACGCTGTTCTCAAAAGGCTCTATGAAGAGATAAATCAGACGATTTTAACCGAAGATAAGTTAGAAGAACTAGCAAATGCTATCTGTTTTATCAAAAACAGCTTGATTTCTAGTTTAGATGTACAAAACATGGATACCAAGATCAAAGACCTGAAATTGATTTATGAGGCTTACGAGAACTATAAGAGAAACGCATATCCGAGTACAAGACTAATTGATTTTGATGATATGCTTACCCTGTCCGACCAAATACTACAAGAAAATCCCGCCATTCTATTAAAGTATCAAAAGCAATTTCCTTTCGTTTTAACGGATGAAAGTCAAGATACGTCGATCATTCAGAATAGGATTATTGAAAAGATTACAAAACTTAATGATAATCTATTTGTGGTAGGGGATGATGACCAGTCGATCTTTGGTTTTCGTTCTGCCAATCCAAAGTATTTACTGGATTTTAAACTGGTACATCCTGAAGCCCGTATCCTAATCATGGAACAAAATTATCGTTCTACTCCAGAGATTGTTAAGGTGTCAAATGTATTCATCAGTAGTAATATGCAACGTTATAAAAAAACGATGTTCACTGTAAACCCTTCGGATAAAGCAATTGTGATCCGTTCCTTTGAATATGGTTACCAACAGCTAGATTACGTAATCAAGGAATTAAAGAAAAAGGAAAAAATCGGACAGACGGCGATCCTGTACCGTAATAACGTTTCAGCCATTAACCTGATCGATCACCTTGAGGGCGCGAATCTCCCATTTTATGTTCGAGATTCTGGCTATAAATTCTTTAATCACTGGGTGATTAAAGACATTCTCAACTTTATGCGCTTTTCCTATAGTGACAAGAATGTAAGAATTCTCGAAACCATATATGCTAAATTCGATTCCTATATCTCAAAGCAGCAAATCGATTATTTAAAAGGCCAAGACCCGACGAAATCTGTCTTTGACCATTTGGCAGACCTTCCCAATCTGCCAGCTTTTCGTAAGAAAAATTTCCAAGAACTTAAAAGACAGTTTAAGAAGCTCAATGCCATGAACCCCCTAGACGCTCTCCGTCATATTCGTAAAGAACTGCACTATGAAAAAAAACTCGAAGATTTCAGCGAACGTTTGGGACTCTCAATGGAGTCTTTCCACTGGATATTATCGACTCTCGAAAATATTGCTCAAGGAATTAAGACGCTCAAGGACTTTGCAGACCGTCTGAGACATCTTGAACAATTAATGTGCAGATCGGCCGTGAATAAAGGACAGAATGCGGTGACGCTTTCCACACTTCATTCTGCCAAAGGTCTTGAGTTCGAGAGTGTCTACATGCTGGATTTGGTTGATGGAATCTTGCCAAATCTCGAAAGTATCAAGACCGCTGAGCAGAAAAAAACAGCTAGTCTAGAAGAAGAAAGGCGTCTTTTTTACGTCGGAATGACACGAGCTAAGAAAGACCTTGAACTTCTGACTGTCGAGAATCTAAATGACAGAGATGTGATAGAGTCACAGTTTGTAGGACAAATTCGAGAGATCCTTTGCCCAGGACGTTCTCAAACAAGAGAAAAAGATCTAACGACATTTAGTGTGGAAAAAGGTTCAAATATTAGACATAAAGCGTTTGGAATTGGTCGTATTACAGTCGCAGATGTAGAGAGTGATATGCTAGAGGTGAACTTCCGAAAACTCGGCATTAAGCAATTTTCGCTCAAAGTTTGTTTGGAAGGTAAACTAGTAAGTTCGGTTTTATAGGTTTAAAAAGATGAGATGATTGAATATTGATAAAATATAGATGCTGAGTTACACTAACTGCCCGTTAAACGTGTGGAGTAGTCTCATATAATGATTTGCTTCCCGTAGTACGTGATCCCCTAACAAAGGTACAGCCAATGCTTTAATTTTACATTGGAGTAAACCTTCAGTAGCCGCTGATATATATGCATACATCTATTGAATTATTTTAGTACAGTACCGGTTTATTGTTGTTATTCACTGAGACCTTGTTATGGACTGCCATAGTGAGAAAAAAGGGAGGAAAGGCATGGGAAAGACACTTATAGTAGCTGAAAAACCGTCTCAAGCTCGTGAATATGCCTCGGCCTTAGGAGCTCGAGGTAAAGGAGATGGATATATCGAGAATGAAAAGTATGTGATCACATGGTGCTATGGCCATCTTTTAGAGCTGGAGCGCCCGGAAGCGTATATGGACCTTGAACGAGTGGGGAAACGTTGGAGCTTAAACCGTTTACCAGTTCTACCCCAGTTAAATGCATTTCGCCGCGTCGTCAAATCTAGCGCGATCAAACAATATCAAGTGATCCAACGGTGGTTAAAATCAACGGATATCGATGAGGTTATATGTGGAACGGATGCTGATCGGGAAGGACAGCTACTCTTTCAGGAAGTGTGGGATGCCTCCAAGAGCAATAAACCCTTGTCTAGGCTATGGATCTCCTCGTTGACAACGGCAGCAATCCGGGAAGGATTGAAACAACTGCGTCCTGCAGAGTCCGTGGCAGGACTGGCGTCTGCCGGGAATGGCCGAGCGCTTGCAGACTGGGATTTTGGGATGAATCTGACCGAAGGGTTTACTGCGTTATTTGGGAGCTTTGATGCAGTGAGAAAAAAACCCAATGTCATTTCGATTGGGAGGGTACAGACCCCGACGTTGGCCTTGATTGTAGAGAGAGAATGGGAAATTGAACGTTTTATTGCCCTGCCCTACTTCGAAGTACGGGCTGAGTTTGCAACAAATCAGGGAGACTATCCTGGTAAGTGGTTTGATTCCAGTGAAGAATCGAAACGTATCACGAATCCTGAAATTGCCGAGGACATCGTGGCCAAAACAAAGGGCAAGCCAGGAAAAATAACTAAAATGGAGCAGAAGGACGTGCAGGAGCCAGCGCCGCTTCTCTTTGATCTGACCTCTCTAACGATAACTGCGTCCAAAAGATATGGGTTCGGCGCAGATAAGGTACTTCAATTGGCACAGTCTCTTTATGAAAAAAAGGCCACCACTTATCCACGGACCGACTGTGCTTACTTATCTGAAGATCTTGTGCCGAAGTTGCCTGAACATCTGAGGGCTGTTCGCCAAGAACCTTACACAAATCTTGTGGATGAAGCAGCCCTTTTAGGGGTGCCTATGGGTAAACGCGTAATTAATACCATCACCGCCCATCATGCAATCATTCCAACTACAGAGAAAGTAGCTATTGAGAGGCTTACTAGTGATGAACAGAAACTGTATGACTTGATCGTTCGCCGTTTCTTATCAGTTTGGTTTCCCCCTGCTCGATATCACCAAACTGACGTGATAACTGAGGTAGTAGGTGAACCTTTTCGCACGAAAGGTAAGGTTCTGTTGAGCCCGGGCTGGAAGAGGGTTTATGGCCCGGATGAAATAGATGATGGAATTGCACGCAATGCCAAAAAGAAGAATGATGGTGCTCAAGCAGACGATGAAAACGCGTCTCTCCCCCCCTTGAGCATGGAAGAAAATGTACGGACAAAACGTGTTTACAGCGAAGAAAAGACTACTAAACCGCCCAAACGCTTTACCCAGGGAGACCTTCTGAAAGCTATGGAAGGAGCTGGCAAACAGATTGATGATGAGATATTACGCCAGCAATTGAAAGGCAAAGGGCTGGGTACTGTGGCAACCAGACCGGCCATCATGGAAAACCTCATTGACAGAGGATACATCCTCCAAGTTCAAAAAACGTTGAAACCCACAGAGAAAGGGACGGAACTCATTCGTCTCATCAAGGAAAGGCTACCTCAGGCACAGCTCCTAATCAGTGCCGAAATGACAGGACAGATGGAGTTTAATCTCTCCAAAGTAGAAAAAGGAGAATTGACAATTGAACTCTATATGGCGGACGTAGAGGACGCCATTGGTCGAATTATCGAAGAACTACGTTCCTTTGAACACAAGCACGGTAAAACCCCTCTAGCTCTCGCACCTACTGGAAAACCAATGGCGAAGGAAAAGGCCGCTGTAACGAGAACAACTAATTCAAAGAGGACGGTTAAAAAAGTGAAAGTAGTCGTTAATAAGGAACAGAGTACTACCGCAGAGGAACACGGTAGAGTGTTAGGCACATGCCCGAAGTGCGGTGGTGAGGTGATCGAAGGGGGGAAAGGGTTCGGGTGCGCTAGTTGGCGAGATGGCTGTCACTTTGTACTATGGAAAACTCCTATTTGTGGTAAAGTACTTACACCTAATCAGATAAAAAGCCTTCTGAAGAAGGGGAAAACCCCCCTAATTAAAGGCTTTAAATCAAAATCGGGTAAATCATTTGCCGCCTATCTAGTTTGGGAAAATTCGGCCGAAGCGAAATTAAAGTTTGAGTTTGAATTTGTGCAATCATGAACAAAACATTGACGATACCACAAAAAGTGAGACAATTACTTGTTATATTAATACCTATCTTAATTGCCCAGGTTACTATGTTTTCTATGAGCTTTTTTGATACTGTAATGTCAGGGCAAGCAAGCACCCAAGACTTGGCAGGGGTAGCGATTGGTTCAAGTATATGGGTACCCATCAGTGCAGGATTAGGTGGAATATTCGTAGCCTTGACTCCGATCGTGGCTCAGTTAATTGGGGCCAAGCAAAAAGAAGATATTGCGCCCAAAGTCTTACAAGGTCTATATTTAGCTCTAGTGATTTCTGGTCTAGTGATTGCCATGGGTGCCATCACCTTGGAATCAATTCTCTCCCTAATGGGTTTGGAGGAAACTGTACGTCGTATTTCGCGTAGTTACTTATTGGCCCTGGCCTTCGGGATTCCTGCCTTGTTCGTCTATCAGGTTTTGCGTTCATTCATTGATGCTTTAGGGAAAACTCGTGTGACAATGATGATTGCTTTACTGTCATTACCCATAAATGTATTGCTTAATTATGTCTTGATTTTTGGAAAGTTCGGTTTTCCAACCTTAGGCGGTGTTGGAGCGGGTGTAGCATCTGCGATCACTTATTGGTGTCTAGCCTTAATTGCTTTGACGCTAATCCTGTGGCAGGAGTCGTTCGCATCCTACCATTTGTTTGAACGTCTTTATGGCGTATCGATTATAGAATGGAAGGAACAACTAACGATTGGTTTGCCTATTGGCTTTGCTATTTTTGTGGAGACCAGTATTTTTGCGGTGGTCGCCTTACTTATGAGTAATTTTAATACAGTGACGATAGCTGCTCATCAGGTAGCTATGAATTTCTCTACGTTGCTTTATATGGTCCCGTTTAGTATATCCTCTGCTTTAACGATTTTGGTCGGCTTTGAAGTCGGTGCAGGGAGGCACAAGGATGCTCGCCAATACAGCTATCTAGGCATGGGTCTGTCTATAGGCATGGCCTGTATCTGTGCTCTAATTCTATTGTTCTTTAGTGAGCAAGTGGCTACTTTGTATTCCCGAGAAGTTGCCGTCATTCAAATGGCCCAAAAGTTTCTGATTTACGCGTTGTTCTTTCAACTTTCCGATGCGATTGCTGCCCCGATTCAGGGGTCCTTGCGGGGCTATAAAGATGTTAATGTGACGTTTATCACAGCTTTCATTTCCTATTGGATTATCGGATTACCGGCCGGGTATTATATGGCCAGTTATACATCGCTAGGACCGGTGGGCTACTGGATGGGCTTGATTTTAGGATTAGCGGTGAGCGCTGTTGGTCTGTCGGGGCGACTTCTTGTTGTACAACGTCGATATTCCTCTTGAGGATGGTAAACTAGCCTATTTGATTTGGGAAAATGCCGCTGAGGCCAAATTGGCATTTAAGTTTAAGACTTCCTAACTTACAGCAATACTTCGAAAATTAAGTCTTGATGACTTAAATGAGTTATCAAGACTTAATTATTTGTGATTGAAAAGTTAAAATCTTTAAATTACTCTGAGTTAATGCTTTTCCGGGGTTTGATAAATGGGACCTGAAAGCTTAGTATAAGTCCTTGAAAATACGCACATAGTCCACTGCTATTAAACTTTCTGAGATAATATACTAATTTGTGTGATAATTGGCAAAGAACTTGCAATGAAAGTTGTGGGACAGAAGTTAAGCATTTTATAAAAAGGAGGTTTTGATGGTCAGGGCAATGAAATATTTGAATCAAAGGAGGAATAAAAGTAAAGGATTAACGGTATTATTATGCATTTTTCATGATATATCTTTGTAATTCTTACTTGACAAATCATTTTAAACTTTATGCAAGTCTAGTGAGGTGAAAAATAGCTATATTAATAGATATGTGGAATTTATCAGCTGACTTATCTTCTTAAACCCGGTTCTCAGATTAAATCACAAGAAAGGGTGAATAACTTGTCACAAGAGAAGCTGGAAAAAATACCTAAATCTAAAGGTATATCTGTTCGTATTAATCCTGTTGTTTTCTGGGGCAGTGCTATTTTATGCGTTGTGTTATATGCCCCAATGCTTTTTTTTGGTAAAGAACTGCAACCCCATGTTTCAATCATACTAAAAGCTATAACCTATAATATGGATTGGTTATGGTTATTATTTGCTTTGGGCTGTGTACTGTTTTCACTTTGGTTAGCTTTTGGCAGATATGGCAATGTAAAATTGGGCGGACCAGATGATAAACCTGAATTCTCAGACTTCAGCTGGATATCGATGATGTTCACAGGCGGTGTCGGAGCAGGTTTAGTTTATTGGTCCATGGCAGAGCCTATTTTTTATCTTAAGTTTCCTCCTTACTGGGGTGAGGCATTTTCAGCGCAAGCTGCGCAATTCTCTATTGCTTATGGAATATTTCACTGGGGTATTACTGCCTGGGCTATCTTTGTCCCAGGGGCCATCGCCTTTGCCTACCTGATTCACGTAAGAAAAAAACCCTACTTCTACCCAAGCTATGCTTGCAGAGGAATATTGGGGGACCGGGTTGACGGATGGCTTGGCAGAGTCATCGATATATTTGTTATTATCGGTCTGGTAGGTGGATTAGGGACTACCTTAGGAACGGTTGTACCTATGATGGCGGCTGTAAGCGCCAATATGCTAGGTATTGAGGATTCTATAGTGGTAAAGGTTGGGGTCACACTGGTGATTGCAGCAGTATTTACCTATAGTTCTTACTCCGGCTTAAAAAGCGGAATTAAAAAATTGTCGGAATTAAATAGTTGGTTATGTATGGGATTATTAGCTTTTGTTATGCTTGCAGGCCCCACCTTATTTATGTTATCCTATTATGTTGACAGCCTAGGGGTTTTGGCTACTAACTTTTTACGGATGAGTCTATATACAGATCCGATTACCAAATCCGGTTTTCCTCAAGACTGGACAGTATTTTACTGGGCCTGGTGGGCAGCATGGTCCATGTATTTCGGATTATTTGTTGCCAGAATCTCCAAGGGGAGAACTATCAAAAATGTTGTTATAAATATGATGGTTGTAACGACAATCGGATGTTCACTGTTCTTCTTAGTGTTCGGCACCTATACAGTAGATCTTCTGCTTAATCAAGGGATAGCACTTGATAAGACTATGGCGGTGGCCGGTCCCGGCGCAATGATTACCCAAGTCTTAAATACCTTACCCTTCACTGGAATAGTGATTCCCTATTTCTTAGTTGTGATGCTTATTTTCCAAGCTACTACCATTGATTCCAATGCATATATTATTTCCATGATTACTTGCAAAGAGATTAGGAATGATCAGGAATCTCCCCGCTGGACAAGACTTTTCTGGTGTGCACTCCTTGCTGTGATCGGGGTGGCTATCATGATGGTGGGCGGATTACCAGTAGTTCAGCTTTCATCTGTTGCCACCAGCATACCCATTATATTTATTATCATCATCTTAGGGCTGTCCCTACGCAAGTGGCTCAAGGAGGATTTCGGCGGAGAAAGAGAAATTCAAGTTATCGATTATCCGGAAGAAGACTAATCATAACAGGGCTGTCGCAGTAAGATCAGCCCGGAAAATAGCAAAAGGCAGCTTCAGCCAGAAGCCGCCTTTTGCCGCTAAATTATAACAATGCCTGGCTGCACCTCTAATTATATCCCGTATAAGTGTTTAGTATATTACAGTTATCCCGGGAGGACTATAGTGAACTCGTTCAGCTTAAGCTAAACATCGAGACTTCAGTAGGGGATCCTACCCCCACTGAAGCGACGTAGAACGCCCCCACTTATAGAAGTGGGAGTCTTAGGATTAGATAAAAGTAGAATGTGAGATACTAACGTATAATGATTTTGAATAAGTAAAAGTATACCAAAGAGGATGGCTGATCACGGCCATCCTCTTTGGTATTGCTCTTTCTACAGATAAGAGACCTCTTACGTTTTAGTTGCTATTTGAAAAGGGCGCGGCAATTTCACACAAGGATTTCAGGGCTTCACAAATTCCTTTTGAACTTGTGAGACAGGGTGGCGGTTGGACCGTTGTGGAATAACCTAAGGCACATTCAAGAAAATAACCAGTCAGTATGCCGGTCTATTTCGCGCCATACCGCGTCGGCATGTTCACCTAAACTCAGAAGCCGGAAGTGTCAGATCGTTGTATTACCTTTCCGATCTCTGGCCTCTGTCATCGGGCCTCTGGAGACATACCTCCTTGTCTGACGCAAAATATCCTTGGCATCTTTGACTTGTTATTTTCTTTCATATGCCTAAAGCCCACTAGTTTGAAGATCCTTCAACATCTTGGCCCATTTTACAGTTCTGCTTATAATTGTGTATAATTCGGGTTACTTTACTTTGACTGATGCTTAGAGTGTTTGCAACTTTATAAGAACTTCTAAACTCCTTATACAAACGAATAATAATCGCATCCTCATCACTAAGTTTCAGGATAGTCTTCCATTTTGTCAGCTCATCTTCAACAAGGCTGCCAGTTAATTGGGGGACTTGAACTTTGGAAATTTTGCTTGGCAAATGTTTAGGTAGAATTTTACCTTCCGGTATGGTTATGACTAGTCGTTCCGCTAAATGATCCATTTCACGGATATTGCCTGGCCAAGAATAGTCTGTGAGAATTTCAAGACATCGAGGGTCAAATTGATGGGAGTATTTATACTTATAATCATATCTATCTAAAAAATGCTGTAATAAGGGGATAATGTCTTCGCTTCTCTCCCGTAAAGGGGGAGGAGCAATCTCGACAACACTTAGCCTATAATACAGATCTTCACGAAATTTTCCTTCTTGAATTAATTGCGGTAAATCTCTATTCGTCGCAGCAATAATTCGAATGTCAATTATTTTATGCTCTTTTCCACCAACTGGAAGGAATCGGTGTTCCTGGATAAGCTCCAACAATTTAACTTGGACCCCTAAAGGAATATCGCCGACTTCATCGAGAAATAGGGTACCACCATCGGCTAATTCTACTAAACCAACCTTGCCGTATTTATCGGCCCCCGTAAAAGCACCACGACAATAACCGAAAAGTTCAGATTCTAAAAGGTGTTCAGGTATTGTGGCACCGTTAATACAGATAAAGGGTCGTTCTTTTCGTGGACTCAGTTTGTGAATGTCCATGGCTAGAACGTTTTTCCCTGTGCCGGACTCACCAAGGATTAAGACCGTTGAATTGACCAGCGCCACTCTTTGTACCATTTCCAGACATGACTTCATTTTTTCGTTGGTAAAAGAGAAACCATTAAAATAGCTTGTTTTTTGAACTAATTCATCAACTTTATTTTTGTAATGATTGACGAGTTTCTTAGTGTTATCTAAATCCTGTTTTAATTGTTCAATTTGAGTAATATCACGACTGTTCATAACAATGAAATCGATCTCGCCATTGCCATCAAAGACAGGAGTTGCAGTTACGATGAGATTGATTCCGGCCCGAGTTTTTTGTACTAAGGTAACAACCTTTTTATTTTTCAGAACAACTGGCGCAAGGGCAGGTGAATAATATCCCTCGCTGAGTAAACGATCTATAGTATTCCCTATTATATCTGATGGATTAAGGCCATAATTTTTAATGCAGGCATCATTAACATAAGTTACTATTCCGTTGCGGTCAACAACAAAAATTTCATCAAACGAATTATCCAATATCCTTTTATAATCTTCTTTAACTAAAAAACCTTCATTAGTATCAGGCAAATTCAACGCCTCCTTTGTTTTACTATCAGAAAGTATATGTTTGGATAGATCTTCTTGTCCCACTAGAGCATGTGAACTAGGGGAAGAGATGGCCACATAGTAAGGGTGGCAAAAGATTAATTGCTCTACGTTGTATTCGTTATAAGTAGCAAATTACCTGCAAGTAATGCGAAAATATGTTGTAATTAGAGTAACTACATATATTAGGTATATTTGGGTGAAAATGCTGTGCACATATTAACTCGCAGTTGTTCAATCTAGTTTTTTAAATATGGCATGGAAATTGCATTATATAAATGTATTCAATGAAGTTAGTACATGTATTTTGGAGAGGACGCCATTTACATAACTAAAATACATTGATACGATTAAATTAGACTGTTTTCAAGTGAGCTAGAGTGAGTCAAATAGACTTAAATGAGTCATGGAGGCTTACATAAGCTAAGAATGAGCTAGAAATGATAACAACACGCAAACAGGAGGTCGCTAAAATGGGGTTAAAAACTAAGTTAGAAGTTCTGACTAAAGATGATCTGCTGAAAGTTCATGAGGCTACCCTGAAGATCCTACGAGAAACTGGTGTCGTGTTTCACAGTGATGAAGCTCTTGACCTTTTCAAAAAACACGGAGCAAGAGTAGAAAACAAAACAGTATTTATTTCCCGAGAAATGGTCGATCAGGCATTGAGCACAGCACCTAAAACCTTTCGAATGCATGCGCGCAACGATAAGTACTCAGTGACGGTAGGAGAAGGCTTTTTAGTACAGCCTAACGTCGGTCCAGTCTATATTCAGGATCTTGATAAGGGACGTCGTGAGGCAACCTTGGAGGATTATGCCAATATCCAAAAGTTGTGTCAGGCTAGCGATGTAGTTGACTTAGTAGGAACTATTCCAGTTGACCCCAGTGATGTTGCAAGCAAAGATAAGTATCTGATGATGATGTATGAGGCACTGAAAAACACAGATAAACCTGTCATTGGTTTCTGCGCTAACACCCAACAAGTTCGTGAGCAGCTGGATATGGTTGAGCTTGTAATAGGCAAACCTGGTTTCCTCATGGAGAATCACTGCACCGCCGTGTTGGTTAATTCTCTGAGTCCTTTAGCCTACGCACCTGAGACAATTGAGACAATGATTGAATATGCAAAGTGCAATCAGGTAATCATGCTCGCACCTTGCATCATGGCGGGAGTGAGTGGGCCAATCTCCCTCTTAGGGACAGCGGTGCTTCAAAATACGGAAACGATTGCAGGATTAGTGTTAGTCCAATTAATTAATCCTGGCGCTCCTCTAGTCTACGCCACAGCTTCCACCTCGGGATATATGAAGGAGGCTACGTTTGCGGCTGGGACACCAGAAGCGATGCTGATCAATACTGCCAGTTTGCAAATGGGCTTAGATTTCTACCACCTACCAGTGAGAACAATGTCCGGCATTACCCATTCCAAAACAGTAGATTGTCAAGCTGGGTATGAAACCATGCAAAGTTTGTTAATGGGAATGATGAGTGGCGCTCACATGTCGGTTCAAAGTTTAGGCGTATTAGATGCTATCATGACTACTTCTTATGAGAAGTTTGTAATTGATGAAGAATTAATCAGAAGAGTTAAGCGGATTTCGCAGGGTATTGATACTTCTGATGAAGCATTGTCGGTAGATATCATTCAAGAGATGGGGCAAAAGGCCAATTATTTATCCCACGAGAGTACTTTTAAAAGCTTCCGCACGTTATGGACTCCTTCGGTATCGGACTGGGGGAATTATAGCGATTGGGAAAATGCTGGTTCTGAAGACGTGACAGTCAGGGCAAATCGCAAGTTTAAACAGATTCTTCAAGATGCGCCCGAAACCTTACTTGATCCAGAAACGGATAAAGTACTTAAAAACTACATTGGTAAAGCTATATCAAATCATTGAGTAGAGATCTCATATTCTCTTAAACTTATACCCGGGTAAAAAGGCGTATTAACACAAATAGACTGATTAGTCTAAAATTAATTAACTATCAATTCATAATATGTATAATCGTAAGGGGGATTTTAAATGAGTGATTTTGATCAATTGGCTGATTATGTGTTCAAAGGAAATGCTTATGGTGTAAAAGAATTGACTCAAAAGATGGTGGATGCTGGTAGCGATCCTATGGAAATAATCTCTAAAGGTTTACTGGCGGGAATGGATATTGTTGGTCCGAAATTCAAAGCTGGCGATATGTATGTTCCGGAGGTCATGATGAGTGCACGGTCTTTAGCAGAAGGTATGAAAATAGTGAAACCACTCCTTGCCGGAAAAGATGCCGCAGTAACCAAGACGATCATCATCGGTACAGTAGCCGGAGACTTGCATGACATTGGTAAGAATTTAGTCGTTATGATTATGGAAAGCGGCGGCTTCAATGTTGTGGATTTAGGCGTCGATGTATCACCAGAAAAGTTCGTGGCTGCAATTAGAGAGCATAATGCTCAAATTGTCGGTTTGTCGGCACTGTTAACGACTACGATGCTTAATATGAAAGCGACGATTGAGTTGATCATAGAAGAAGGGCTGCGCAACTCTGTTAAAATTCTAGTCGGTGGCGCTCCAGTTTCTCAAAGCTTCGCTGATGAAATCGGTGCCGACGGTTATTGTGCGGACGCCATGGCGGGCAAAGAGATGGCTGCTAAGTTCTTAAATTAAAAGGGAGTGAAAAATTTGTTAATTGTTGGAGAACTGATCAACAGCAGTCGCAAAGCGATCAACGAGGCGATTGATAACCGTGATGCAGAATACATTAAGAAGATAGCACTAGAACAAGTAGCTGCTGGAGCAGATTACTTAGATGTCAATTGCGGGACCAAAGTCTACAACGAAGCGGAATGCATGGTATGGCTGGTTAATACCGTACAAGAAGCAGTTCAGGTGCCCTTATGCATAGACAGTCCAAACCCAAAGGTTTTGGAAGCAGGTCTTGAATTGTGCAAATACGGACAACCCATGATCAATTCAATCACGGACGAAGCAGAACGCTTTGAAGCAGTTTTCCCGATGGCTTTAAAGTACAAGACGAAACTCGTAGCACTATGCATGGATGATTCAGGAATGCCTGAGACTTCTGACGACCGAATGAAAGTCGTAAAAAGTCTGTACGGTAAGTTGACCAGCAATGGGTTCCCTGAACAAGATATCTACTTTGATCCTTTGGTTAAACCTGTAAGTAGTGTCGAGACGGCTGGACAGGAGGTCTTAGGGACTATAGTAGCCATCAAGAAGGCCTACCCTAACGTTCACTTCATGTGCGGGTTGAGCAATGTTTCTTATGGATTGCCCAACCGAAAAATTCTCAATCGCTTATTCGTGGTTCAAACAATGACCTTAGGTATGGATGGGTATATCTTAAATCCGACCGATAAAGGCATGATGGGAACGATCAAAGTCTCTCAAGTATTATTAGGTCAAGATTCATATTGCATGAACTACCTGACAGCCCATAGAAGTGGACTGTTTGAAGATTAAATAGTGGAGGTGAAATCACTTGAGAAGTGAAGTTCAAGCAGGTGTTGCAAAAGTAGAGGGCTTCGGACTTAATATATTTTCAGAAGATGAACTTTATGAGATCCATAATGGAACTCTGGAAGTCTTAGAAAAAACTGGGATTAAAGTAGAGTCCAAAGAGGCTTTAGAAATTTTCGCTGCAGGTGGAGCCAATGTTAATTTTGAAACTCATATCGTAAAGATTCCCGGCTATATTGTGGAAGCTGCTATTCATTCCGCCCCAAATACGGTGTTATTAGCTGGAAGAGATCCAAAACATGATATTGTCTTAGGTGGCAAAAGGGTTCATTTTATTAATTTTGGTGAAGGTGTTTCCATCATTGACCCGTACACTAAAGAATATCGAAAGACCACTAAGCAAGACGTCGCTGATATTACTAGATTCTGCGATGCGATGGATGAAATGGATGCTGTATTACGTCCAGTTGCACCACAAGATGTACCTGCTCAGGCTTCCGTAGTTCACAACGCTGAGGTTATTTTCAATAATACCACCAAGCACGTGTTCATTGGCACAGAAGGTGGAAAAAACTTCCATAAGGTTTTAAAAATGGCAGCTTTGATTGTTGGCGGGGAAGACAAGTTACGAGAACGTCCGATCTTCTCATGTAATGTCTGCCCAACCAGTCCCTTACAATTGGTGGGTCATTGCACGGAGGTGATTATTGCGGGCGCTCGTGCTGGTATAGCGGTGAATGTATTATCCATGGCTATGGCGGGAGCAACATCGCCTATTACGTTAGCGGGTAGCCTTGTTACGCACAATGCAGAAGTCTTGAGTGGTATCGTTTTGAGCCAGCTCACTTGCAAAGGGGCACCTGTGATTTATGGCAGTTCCACAACAATTATGGATTTGCGGTTTGCCACTGCTCCGGTAGGTTCTCCCGAATTAGGAATGATCAATGCAGGCGTGGCAAAACTGGCCCAATTCTATTTACTGCCTAGCTGGGTAGCTGGTGGCTAGGTAGATAGCAAAGTTCCGGACGCCCAAGCATCTCATGAGTTCACGATTACCGCTATGCTGACCGCGTTGGCAGGGTCCAACCTGATCTATGGAGCGGGTATGTTAGAACTCGGTATCACCTTTGACTATGCTCAAATGGTGATGGATAACGAGATGGCTAGGATGATCAAAAAAGCTGTTTGTGGAATTAGCGTGTCTGATGAAACTTTAGCGGTAGATGTTATTAAGCAGGTAGGTACCGCTGGTAACTTTATTAGCGAAGAGCACACCTTCAAGCATATGCGAACGCAATCAAAGACTAAAGTGATCGATCGTCGAATGAGAGATGTATGGCTTGCAGACGGAGGTAAGGATTTTACGGAGAGAGCTTATGAAGTGGCTAGGTCCATTTTAGAAGACTACAAACCTGACTTTTTACCCGAAAGCATTCAAGCAGCGTTGCGCGCGATTGTCGTTGAGACAGAAATCGAGTTTGGTGTCAGTTCTAAGTAACTCATCTATGTGATCTAACAGATAGTTCCAGGGTGAATATATTTGTTAGGAACACTTGGCGGTTACTTACACATTGATTTCACTTCTCATTAGATTAAGTTATGTGGGGGAATGGATTTCAGTGCCCCACATAACTACTGATTCTAGGCTTAAAACAAAACTCGATATATTGATATTATCAAAGGAAAAGTAAGGGAGAGATCACTCAAGTGAAAAGAGAAGCCTTAACCCAGAAATTAATGGTATTAGGGGTAGACGGGATGGATCCCAAATTAGCCAAGAAGTTCATGGACGAAGGGATAATGCCAAACTTACAAAAATTTCTTGCAAAAGGCTCAGCAAGAGAAGATATGGGCCATTTAGGTGCCTTGCCAACGATTACGCCCGCATGTTGGACGACCTTAGCAACGGGTGCTTATCCTGGAACACACGGTATTACCTGCTTTTGGCGACAGTCACCACATAGCTTGGACGCAGTAGTATATAATATGGATTCCAGAAACTGTGAAGCTGAACAGTTATGGAATGTAACTGCTGAGGCCGGTCTGAAAACTTTAGTATGGCATTGGCCTGGCTCTGCTTGGCCTCCGACCAGTGACAACCCGAATTTAAGCGTTGTTGATGGAACACAGCCTGGTTCTGTTAACATGGGGGTGGCACAACTTGATTGGGAAAAAATTATCTTTGCTGGTGAGGAAATTAAAGAATTACAATATGCTCCAAAACTTGAACGTCCTGCTGGTACTGGCTGCATGATTTCCGATCTGAGTGCTATTACTGAAGAAAAAGAACCAACTACCGATATGATGGAATTATGGTATGGTGAAGCTGCTATGACAGGCAGTGAAATCCGTGAATATATCATGGGACCAGAAAATATGGAAATGGTCATTGAATCTATTCCTCATTATGACGTAGTCAATTCCCCGTTGAAAGATGCAGAAGGATGGGCAGCAGCACCGGCAGATGCAAAAGAATTCACTATTTTAACGTCTGATGGTATTGTAAGACGACCCACCCTGATTTTAAAGAATGCTGATGGCATCTATGACCACATAGCAATTTATAAAAATAAGAAGGCTGAGAGTCCAATTGTAGTGTTAGAAGTCGGGAGAATGGTTTCCGGTATTGTGGATGACATTAATAAAGAGGGTGTATTAAAACCTGCATGTCGTACTATGAAACTATTAGAACTTTCTCCGGATGGTACATCCGTGAAAATGTGGATCAGTAATGCATTGGATATTGCCCAGGATAAATTATGGCATCCAAAAGAATTGCTAAAAGATATCGTAGAAAATGTTGGACCAGTTCAGCCTGTAAGCTTGGTTGGGGGAGAAGATGCTTACCTAGTTGAGAATGTTTATGAACCAGCCTGGGATTCGTATAGTCAATGGCAAGCAAAGAGTTTAAATCATTTAATTAAAAACCGGGATTTCCAGGTAGTATTTACTCATTTGCATAATATTGACTGTGCAGGTCATATGTTTTGGCATTTAGCGAAAAATCTGGAGCGCTGGAGCCATACTGACGCTAAAGTAAACCAGAACTTTATCCGGAAGTTTTACATTCAGACAGACAAATATATAGGTGAATTCTTACATCTGTTAGATGAAGGATGGACACTGCTACTTGTAGCTGACCATGGGATACTGGTAGGGGAAGAATTTCCACCACAAATTGGTGAATATGGCGGTATGAATGTACAAGTAATGCAAGAACTAGGTTATACTGTTATGAAAAAAGATGAAAAAGGTAAAAATCTGAAAGAAGTAGATTGGGAAAAGACAACAGCTGTTCAGACTCGAAGTAACTATATTTATATCAACTTAAAGGGTCGCGATGCCCATGGCATTGTTGACCCAGCGGAGAAATATGATCTAGAAAGAAAACTTATTTCTGATCTGTACAATTATAGAGATGCGAAAACAGGACATCGTGTTATAGGAATTGCAATGCGGAATAAAGACGCTGTTGTATTAGGAGCAAACGGTCCGCAGTGTGGTGATATCTTCTTCACTGTTGATGAGGGATTCAGCCGTCTTCATGGTGATGGGTTATCCACTACAGATGGTGCTTTCGATACTACTGTTACCCCAATTTTTATAGCAGCAGGTACAGGAATTAAAGAAAACTTTACAACATCTAGGACAATTAGACAAGTTGATGTTGCACCAACTATTGCGGCATTAGTAGGTGTAAGAATGCCTGCCCAGTGCGAAGGTGCTCCAATCTATCAGATTTTAGACGAAGAATACTAATATAAAAATAGGCAGGCTAATTCACTTAAGCTTGATTTAGTGGAATAGCCTGCCTTTAATCTTTTATTCATATTTATTAAAAGGAAATTCTTTAACAACTTCTATAAGATGCTCGCTGATTGATCATCCTTGCCCAAAAATGATTATAACTATTTTAAAGGAGTGGAAAATATGTCCTTAAAACAATTAAATGCAAATAGTTTTGAAAAAGTTATCGGTGATGATTTGGAAGCATGTCTCGTTATTTTCTCCAGAAAAGACTGTCACGTTTGTAAAGGAGTCGTTCCTCTTTTGGAGGAGCTTCAACCTGAATACCTAGACAAGTTTGGATTCTATTACGTGGATGTAGAAGTAGATAAAAACTTGTATCAAAGATTCTCCTTAAAAGGAGTTCCTCAGATTCTTTTCTTTAAAGAGGGCGACTATCGAGCAAGACTAGTGGGTGCTATTGACGAAGACCAAGTCATAGAAAAAATTGCGGAACTTTTAGAGTCGTAATGATTAAAACGTTCTACAGAGAGGAAGTAATTTACGAAAATGGGAGATCTGACGTACGATTTAATCATTATCGGTGGGGGACCAGCAGGACTCACGGCAGCTATTTATGGGGGAAGAGCGAAGCTGAGAACTTTGGTTATCAACAAAGGGGCCGTTGGCGGCTTGGTCAATACTACACGAGAAATTGTCAATTATCCGGGCTATGCCCAAATCAGTGGACCAGATCTTATGAAAGACTTCAAAAAGCACGCAGATTGCTTTGGTGTTGAATTTTCACGAGATGAAGTTGTGAGTGTCAATTTTTCTCAGGATGACAAAATCATCAGTACCAAAAAAGGGAAAGAATACATGGCCAAGGCAGTTATCATTGCTTGTGGCAGTGAGCCGAGACTATTAAATATTCCTGGTGAAAAGCGGCTTCGGGGCAGTGGGGTTGCGTATTGTGCAACCTGTGATGCCGAGTTTTTTGAAGGAGAAGACGTTGTTGTCGTTGGCAGCGGGGATCAAGCCATCGAAGAAGGTATGTACATTACCAAGTTCGCTCGCAAAGTCACCGTAATTGTTCTCCATGATGAAGGCGTTCTCGATTGCAATAAAGTGAGTGCGGAAAGGGCCTTCCAAAATAAAAAGATGGAGTTTGTATGGAACTCCACGATTGAAGAAGTCCTGGGTGAGACTAATGTCGAGGGTGTTAAAATCAAGAACATAAAAACTGGCCGTTCAAGCGAACTTGCTTGCCAGGGTGTTTTTTTCTTTGTTGGAATGATTCCTATGACTAATTTTCTCAAGGATAGTGGCATTGGGATGGACCCAAGAGGCTATATTCCCGCTAATGAGCTGATGGAAACGGATCTCGAAGGGATATATGCGGTTGGAGACAATCGGGTTAAATATTTAAGGCAAATTGTTTCAGCTGCAGGTGATGGGGCAGCGGCCGCAGTTGCCGCCGAGCGCTATATTGAGGAACTGAATGCATTTAGCACGAATGTTATCAAAAGTGACAAAAAAGTTCTCTTGCTTTTTTTCAATGCCATGAATAATGTAAGTTTGGAGTTTGGCACTTTATTGGAACAGGTAAATCAAGAACTATTGGCACCCTACAAAGTCGTGAAAATCGATATGGCTACTAAGAAGAATATTGCCCAAAAGTATGATGTCAAAACCGATCCATCAGTAATTGTGTTGGATAGAGGGCAAGAAATCAAGCGATTGCACTATTCGAACGATAAAGAAAATCTAAAAGCTCAATTAAGATAAGATAAGATAAGATAAGATAAGATAAGATAAAATATTATTTAAGTCATATTGAAAATTGACTCTTTGTGGGCAAGATGTCCAATGTCCAGGACCGTATGGGTGGCTTTCTCACTAAAGATGAGCATATAAATTATTGAAAGAGTCTTAGCCCACTAATTTTCGGCATACGATAAGCATAGTCAAAATGAATAAAAAAGAAACCCAATCCGCTAAAGAATGGGTTTCTTTTCTATTATATCAGAAAGTATAACCTTCAAGGATACCCCTTGACTTGCAAATTTGGTATCACAGAGCTATTGCAAGTCAAGTGTTGAATATTTTGATTACATAATAAATCACCTACTAGGAGCACAATTATGAGATAAGTTCAAAGGAACGGAATTTCTTTTTAACGAGGAAAAAGGATATAATGTGTGATAAGCATCTCAGTAAGCGCTTAAGAAGTAAAGTTACACAATTTATAGTTAGGATGGATTATCAATGACTACAAACTTTAATCAGCTTGGACTCGAAGAATCTTTAGTAGCGGCTTTAATGCAGGAAGGGATCATGGAACCGACAGCGATTCAAGTACAAACGATCCCTTTTATTCTAGCTAATAGAGATGTTGTTGGGCAATCAGAAACAGGGACAGGTAAAACATTGGCGTATCTTCTGCCCATTTTTCAGAAGATTGATATTCTAAAAAGAGAAACTCAAGCGATGATTCTGACTCCCACGCATGAACTCACTATCCAAATTCAGCGAGAAATTGAAATTTTGGCTAATAATTCTGGTCTTGCAGTCACATCAACAGCAATTATCGGGAACGTAAATATCACGAGGCAGATAGAAAAGCTAAAGGAAAAACAACATATTATAGTGGGCTCCAGCGGTCGAATTTTAGAGCTTATCCATAAGAAAAAAATCTCCTCACAAACGATTAAGACCATGGTTCTTGACGAGGCGGATCGCTTACTTGATGAAAATAATTCAGAGAGTGTTAAAGCTGTTATTAAGACAATGCTACGTAGGACACAGCTCTTGTTGTTTTCTGCGACTGTACCCGCTGGTACCTTACAACGGGCTGGGGACCTTTTGAAAAATCCACAAGTTGTTCGAGTTACGGAGAAGGTCATGATTGCCCCGACCATCTCACATATGTATTTTCTAGGTGAACAAAGAGACAAGATTGACGTATTAAGAAAGCTAGTTCGTATGCTTATACCAACACGAGCTTTAATCTTCATTAATAAAAGTGAAGAAATTGAAAAAATGGTGGAACAACTTAAATTTCATGGTTTGGAAGCAGAAGGTATCTACGGCGGGGCGAGCAAAATGAACCGTAGAAAAGCGATGGATGAGTTTAAAAATGGGAAGGTCAGCTTACTTGTAGCCTCAGATTTGGCTGCTAGAGGTCTAGACATCAAAGGCATCACCCACATCTTTAACCTCGATCTTCCCGAAGATCCACAGCTTTATCTTCATCGAGTTGGAAGAACTGGTAGGGCCGGAGAAAGTGGAATTGCGATGTCGATCGTTAACGTAAGAGAGCTTCCCTATATAAAGAGGTTGGAAAGCATGTTTGAAATAACCATTAACCATAAGGAGATGCTCCAAGGCAAAATTGTCGATTCAAGAAAAAAAGGGTCCTAAAGTGAGAATGATGCTTATTTTGAGTTTTATCAGAGCCATTTCGTAGTATACTATAACAAAATGAAGGAAATCCGCAAAAGTAAGATTTCTTAAGAATGACCATTTAGGAGGTTATTATGCAGTCATCTCCTTTAGATTTAGCCCAACAGCTAAAGGAACAAGGTTATCTTATCGATGAAGAATCAGTGACAACGTTGTTTCTTTCTTTGGCGTTGGAAAAACCTTGTCTTATAGAAGGACCAGCGGGGGTGGGAAAGACCCAGTTAGCGTTAGCACTTGCGCGTACGGAAAAACGTAGACTAATTAGGTTACAGTGTTATGAAGGACTTGATCTCAATAAGGCGTTGTATGATTGGAATTATGCTAAACAACTATTGCGTTTACAACTGGCCAAAACTGAAGAGTGGAATGAGATTAAAGTCGATCTCTTCTCTGAAGAGTTTTTACTCACCCGTCCGCTCCTCGAATCTATCCTATCTCCTGAACCAGTTCTCTTACTTATTGATGAAATGGATAAAAGTGATGAAGAATTCGAAAGTTTTCTATTGGAGCTGCTTGCGGAACGTCAGGTCACTATTCCTGAGCTGGGAACTATTGTCTCAAAAACATCACCGATTGTGATCTTAACTAGCAATAACACCCGAGACTTCAGTGATGCCTTAAGACGGCGCTGCATTCATATCTATTTAACATATCCTACGTTAGAGCGAGAAATCTCAATTCTCAAGTCGCAGGCGCCCGAGCTATCCGATCGCTTAGCGAAGGATGTTTGTGAGTTCGTTGCTAGAGTAAGAAAGTTACCTCTACAAAAACTGCCGAGTGTATCTGAAACAATCGATTTTGCACGTGCCTTAAACACACTTCGTAAAGAGACCTTGAATTACGGTGAACTTATGGGTACACTCAGCGTGCTATTGAAATATCCTAAGGACATTGCTAAGTTGGAAGAGCGTCTTGAAAATTGGAAGGTGGAGGCATCCCAGCGCCGTTAACAGCAAGGATTTAAGTAAGTGTTTAGTAATTTAAACTAATGCCGAGGGATGGAGACTATGGATGGATGGAATTTTATTAAGTTAGTTCATGCACTAAGACGGGTATCGGTCTCTATTTCTTCCCAAGATATACTGAATGCCCAAGTGTGTTTAGAACGATTTCCTGATATATTGGACAAACAGATTTTGAAATCCCTATTCATACACCGGCCCCAAGATTCATCGATCTTTGAAACGATCTGGAGAATCCTCTTAGAAAATCGAGAGTCGAGCGTTCAGGATTATACGGGAGAAGGGACAGTAAAAACTGTCTTAGAAGAAACTGAAGACAGGTTTGGGATAGGCGGACACGGAGCAGGACGAGGAAGTGGAGGAGTTAGCCTTACAGTAAAAGGCAATATTTTAAGTTCTTCACAGATAACTGATTTAGTTTCTTTCTCCCGTCTTGAGGAAATGATTTCTAATGGATTAGAGTTTGAAGAAATAGTACAAACAATTTTGGTGGAAATGGACTATTATACTTGGATTAATTCCAATGATTTGGCCTATCAGCGAAGACAGCTTTCAGAGGATACCTGGTACAAACATCAAGATAGTCGGTCATCTCTTATTCAGGAAATTCGGCAGCGGGTAATGACAGCACAAGTTACCCACGAAAATAGTTGGGAACCGTTGGCACGACAGCATTGGTTAATTAAACCGTTAAGTACTTTAACAGAGGAGGAGAAAGACCTTGTAAAGTCAAGTATTCAAAAATGGGCGCGTAAATTGGCGCTAAGTCCAGGGTCACGTTGGAAAACTAGTCGCCGAGGTTCAATAGACATTTCTCGGATTATTCAAAAAAGTGTTCAATCTGATGGAAATATATTTTATCTAAGTTACCGTCAGAGAATTCCACGTGCGCCGGAGCTGGTTGTGTTATGTGATGTATCAAATTCTATGGCAGCGTTTGTTGAGTTTCTAATATATATGGTGACCTGTCTAAGAGTCCGTTTCCGAAAAATACGGGTGTTCTTTTTTATCGATTCTGTGTGGGATGTATCGGATTTTGTGTGGGACAATGATCTGGACGGAGTAAAACAAGAAATCAAAAGTTGGGGGCGTAAGGCTAGTTCTGGGTTTACAGATTATGGTGTTGTATTTCGGGAACTTGCTGAAGACAAACTTAGAAACCTATCATCACGTGCTACAGTTGTGATATTGGGAGATGGGAAGAATAACTATCGCCCCGCCCAAACAGAATACATAGCACAGATCTCTAGTAAAGTTCGCAACGTTTTTTGGCTTAATCCATTAGAATCTGAGGAGCTAAATGAGCCTGATAATGTGATGATAGAGTATCAAAAGTATTGCACGAAAGTTTATCGGTGCCGTTCTGCTAGTGACTTGCAGAGAGTGGTAAAGGATGTTTTTTAGAGGAGGCCAGGATTATTTCTATTTTCATCGCGACAATCTTCTTGATCACTTTCACACAACTTGTTTTTTTGGGATCTGTTATTTTCCTGGAAAACAGGGACCCTACGAAAACCACAATCTGGCTTTTGATATTAGGAGTTTTGCCGGTTTTAGGTGCTCTGCTTTATCTCCTGTTTGGAAGCGTTGTACGGAAACACAAACTGTCTCGCCACAAGCAAGTGAAGTTGGAAAAAACCGAGGAAATTTTAAGGGACAGACAAGTCAGACCTAGCGCAGAAGATGTGGACCAAGCAGGAGACAGTCCCATGAATCAGAAGCTCGCACGACTTATGCTTAACGATGCCGATGCGCCCATGACCCTCAATAATCGCTCTGAAGTGCTTACTAATGGAAAGAAGACGTTCAGGGCACTATTTTCGGAACTAGAAAAAGCTAAGGATCACATTCATTTGGAATATTATATTTTTCATGATGATGGGATTGGTGGGGATATTCTTAACCTTTTAATGCGTAAAGCGTCTGAAGGAGTTAAGATACGGGTGCTCGTGGATGGGTTAGCAAATCGTTCCTTAACGAAACGATTCGGAGAGTTGAAGAATGTTGGGGTTGAGACAGCAGGGTTCTATCCTGTCCAGTTCCCTTTTTTTTCGAGGAGACTTAACCTGCGCAATCATCGCAAGATTGTTGTGATCGATGGCCGGATAGGCTTTATTGGAGGCTTAAATGTCGGAGATGAATACTTGTCACGTAATAAGAAAATTGGATTTTGGCGTGATACTTTCCTTAAACTAGAGGGAGATTCAGTAAATTCACTACAAACAGTATTTTTAAATGATTGGAATGTCGCAACTCATGAGGACATTAATGGTCTGCAGTACTATCCTCAACCACTTCAGTTAGGAAGTCAACTTACACAAATTGCAGCCACTGGTCCTGATTCAAATTGGGGATCCATGTTGCAAATTTTCTTTGTGGCCTTGACGAGTGCAGAAAAGACAATTTATATTGAAACTCCCTATTTTATTCCGGATGAAGGGTCTGTCATGGCTTTGAAAACCGCTGCGCTGAGCGGCTTAGATGTCAGAATCATTCTAATGGGGATCCCTGATCACAAAATTACTTATTGGGCGTCTCTTTCCTATGTTGAAGAGCTACTAGAATCAGGTGTTCGAATCTATCGTTATACTAAGGGTATTCTACATTCGAAGGTCTTGATCCTCGATAGCAAAATTGGAGTAGTAGGGTCGACTAACTTTGATATACGGAGTTTCATCTTAAATTTTGAAATCAGTGCCTTTATATATGATTGTGGCTTTGCAGAGCGTCTAGAACAGGACTTTCATCAGGATCTTGCCGATAGTGAAGAACTCAGGTTGGAAGAATACAAATTGCGTCCCCTGTCTAACCGTATTAAAGAATCAAGTGCGCGTTTGTTTTCTCCGCTGTTATAGCTAACATATTAAAGCCGGTTGCGCTTAGAAGCAACCAGCTTTAATATGTTGAGAACTATTCTTAAGACTTAACTATTAACCATTTACTCTAAAAAGTCCTCCATACTTTCACGCGAAAGTGACCAGCGTAGCTTAATTGCTTGTAAAGCTACGCTGTAACTGGGTTGATCCCAGCTTTCCAAGGCGCGATCCAAGTCAAAGCTTGAACTGGCCATATATAAATGCTGGGCCAGCAAAATGAGCGCTTTATACTTACTATCAAACCCCTGTTCCAATATTTTAGCGAAATTAATTTCGTCTAGAGTGGTATGTCTTTTCGTTGCTGACCAAATTTCCTTGGTTGAAGTAAGTATGTAGTAGGCAGAATAGTAGCCAGACTCGTTTGATTTTTTTTGTGATAAAAGTGCTAAGAAATGTTCCTTGTGTGGGCTATTAGCATAGTAAATTTGTTCAAAATTCATGTAACGATCAGTCTCCCTTTATACGATTGTAACACGATAAGGTGATGTTCCTCCTTACCAACAACTGAGTATAGTATATACTAATTAGCAAGAGACTAACATTTTCTCTACAATTTTCTATTCAAGAGATGGAATGAACCGTGAGGACTTACCAATTCGTGGAAGAAACTATTTGTGTTTGGTTAACTCAAAAAAGAAATATTAATAAGAAGGGAATATCAGGTTTTTGGGGAATACTATTACTTAAGCTAAATGAATGGAGGCATAATTTATGACAAACCTTAGAGAACTCTATGTATGTAGTATTTGTGGAAATGTTATTGAGGTTGTCAATACTGGAGCATCTTCATTGGTCTGCTGTAACAAACCAATGAATAAACTGGAGGCAGGCACTAAGGATGCAAGTCTTGAAAAGCACGTCCCCGTGGTTGAGGCGGTAGACGGTGGTGTTATGATTAAAGTAGGTAGTGTCGCTCACCCAATGGAGGAAAAACATTACATCGTATTTGTTGAAGTCTTGACTAAGGGTCAAGTTCTTAGAGCTGAACTAGCACCAAACCAAGCACCTGAGGCATTATTTCCAGTTAAATTAGAGGATATCTTAGAAGTTAGAGAATATTGTAATGTTCATGGCCTTTGGAAAGCTAATAATTTATAATTTGGGCGACAGATAGACAGGCAGGCAGGCAGGCAGGATTCATATAATTCTGTCTGTCTATCTGTGAATGGAAGATTATTACTTACTTTTTCCTATCACGGTCGAAAGGGGAGTTATATAGTAATGACACTTAATAAAGAAAATGCGATCATAGGTTTTGTCGGTACTGGAGTTATGGGCAAGAGTATGGCTAGTCATCTGTTAAAGGCGGGTTATGAAGTACTAGTTTTTAACCGCACAAAAGCTAGAGCACAAGAATTAATCCAAATGGGAGCGGTTTGGCAAGATACTGTCGCGGAGTTAGCTGCTCGAAGTAAGGTGATCATCACCATGGTCGGCTATCCCAAAGATGTCGAAGAAGTGTACTTAGGAAAAGAAGGAATCATTTACCATGCTAAGAGGGGAAGTTATTTAATTGATATGACAACCTCAGCTCCCGCCTTGGCTATAAAAATCTATGATCAGGCACTTACTAAAGGGATGTATGCCTTAGATGCTCCTGTTTCAGGTGGAGATGTGGGTGCACAAGAAGCTCGTTTGGCTATAATGGTCGGTGGAGACGAGGATGTATTTGAAGCGCTGAATCCAATTTTTAACATCGTGGGGAAAAACATCATTTTACAAGGCAAAGCTGGGGCCGGTCAATACACTAAAATGTGCAATCAGATCGCGATTGCCTCGACTATGATCGGGGTATGTGAAGCAATGGCCTATGCGAAAAAGGCTGGGTTAAATCCGGAAATGGTTCTAAAAAGTATTGAATCAGGCGCTGCTGGGAGTTTTTCATTAACTAACTTGGCTCCACGCATGTTAGCCAATAATTTTGCTCCAGGTTTCTACGTTAAGCACTTTATCAAGGATATGACGATTGCTTTGGATTCCGCTCAAGCAATGGGCCTACTTACACCGGGTTTAGATTTGGCTAAATCATTGTATGATAAGCTTGCAGACCAAGGCGAAGAAAACAGTGGAACCCAGGCATTGATTAAACTATATTCATAAAATGCTTAACTATAAGGCACCTTCAGGAAAATAACCAGTCAGTATGCCTGTCTATTTTGTGTCATACTGCGTCGGCATGTTCACCTAAACCCAGAAGTCAGAGGTCAGAAACCGGATGGTATCAGATTGGGGTATTCTTTTCTGATCTCTGGCCTCTGTCATCGGGCCTCTGGAGACATACCTCCTTGTCTGACGCAAACTATCCAAGGCATATTTGACTTGTTATTTTCTTTCATATGCCTAAAGGGATATTGTTATTGTACCATTGAGCGCTGATCTCCTTAAGCGCCGGTGAACAGAAGATCACTCCAATATAAGGATTTCAGTGCTCTTAATTAGTAATTACTATGGTTGATGATAGTGGATGAAAATTAGGTCAAGATGTCTCATTAAGCGAGTGACAATTACGTTCATAGTAACCCCTACCCATGCAGAGGTGGCCTTTGATTAACTTTGCCTACCTAAGGTTGGACGATTTTATAGGCGATCGTGTTTATTTTCCTTTGAAAATAGGTCCGATCGTAATAAAATTAGTGTAATTACGGCCTGATATTACATCAAATTTTCTCGCTGCAATTGATTTGGTTATATGATAGCTTAATTACGATCATATTGACTCGTTATGACTTTAGTGCTAGTCTTAGATTGTAAGAAGTTGTATATGAAATTGTTTCTGCAATATCTCATGTTAGTTTTAGACTATTTATTACAAAAAGGTTTATTGTTTGCGTATGTGAAAAAAATCATTTCCTGTTAATAAAGAGTGTGCCTTACTTCACAAATATCAAGAAGGTTTATTTTATAACATTTTCAGTTTATCTCGATTGAAAGCAACTATCCTTTTACTATTATAGTAGAAGGAATGCTATAAGGTGGTTCAGGGAAATCCTTGTCCCAACTGACTCGGTAAATACCGAGAGTCTATCGACATATAAGGGAGGTAGCAGGATGGCATATAAGAGTATTCTAGTGGTCGGAGGGGGAATAAGCGGAGTAACAGCCGCTGTGGAAGCATCCGAAGCAGGAAGCGAGGTCTATCTGGTAGAAGCGAAATCCTATCTAGGAGGTAGGGTAGCGC
>DASRMA010000051.1:0-38341 GCA_035648155.1 Desulfosporosinus sp. | reverse complement strand
ATGGTGGCGACTAGAATGAGTAAAATTACTGCGAGTAAAGAAAACAGCGCTTTCACTCTACGACCTCCTTTCTTTAAATACTAGTTTCTTGATCTCTGCGTTCAAATTCTTCCATTGGGATTTCATTCATTAGATTGGCCTTTTTCAGGAGTGTGAAAGTAAGTCTTTTCAGTTCATCAACTTTCAGTTGATTAAGTTGTTCTCGACATTCCACATATATATTAAAGGCAAAGAGTGCCAGATCATCAACTTTGGAGTCAAAGTTTAGCAACTCATCGTCAATCTGGTCCTTCCTGATTTCCTCCTTCAGTTCTTCTCTAACCACCTTTTTAAGGGCAAAAATAAAATTCACAGCCTTGGAGGGAGTGAAGTCCTGCACAGCCCTTACTTTAATAATATCCTTAAGAAAAGGTAATCCTTCAGTAAAATCTTTCTCTTCAATTAATGCTTCCCACATACTCTCAATCCCCTGATTAAACGTATGACCCACTGGATTGGCAAACCTATCTTCTTGCTTTTTGAAAAAGCCCGTGTTGTCAGTCGGATACGTTGCCATGATCGCATCAAACCACCTTACCAAAATGGTAGATTTCTTTTCTTCTAGGAGGCCCTTCAGCTTCATGTTCATTATCGATCACTCCTTGTAGTTTAATAAGATAAATCTTTATAAACCTTACTACATCTTGAAATACTTTCATGCAAGAAAATTTAGTCGATGATGAATGGCAAAATGTCCCTCAATTTAATACCGATATTTCCCTTAGAAGAGTTTAAGAGAATATCGTTTGTTCTTATTATCACTATCAGTTTATGGAATTTGGACCTGCTTGTAAAATTCATATTCCTTATAGTCACAATTAGATAATCAAATAACAATGTGATTTGTGCAATCTCTAACTAAGTCCTTCTGCTTAAAATATCACATTGGTAGAGAATTAGTCAATGACTAACATTGGTAATTACTCTGAGAAAGCGTAAACGATAGTAAAGAAGATGGAATCCCATCCTCTTTACTCTACCTATAATTCTTAACCCAATGCACGCTCCAAAATTTCATTAAGCCGCTTTACCATACCCCTTGGGTCAACAATAAGCCCCGCAGCAATTTGTGCGTTCTCAAAAATTTGCTCTGCTGCAATCTTCGCAAAGGTGTCCTCATTTTTCCGAGCTTCGTCCAAACGTTTAATCATCGGATGTGAGGCGTTAATTTCCAAAACACTGGGTCCTGCGTCATTCGAATCTTTATTCATGAGTTGCATCATCCGCTGCATACTATTTGTCCCATACGGGCTCAGAACAACAGCAGGACTGTCTACCAAACGCTTAGATTCTCGCACTTCTGTGACTTTGCTTCCTAAGACCTCTTGGAACCAGCCCGTCAGAACCTTAACTTCTTCTACCGGCAAGGCAAGTTCACTTCTATCTTTCTGTTCATTGCCTAAGTCCAAATCAGATTGATCCGCAGAAACGAGTTTCTTGCCTTCATAGTCTCCGATCGATCCAAAGATGTAGTCGTCAATGGCTGCATAGGTATAGATAACTTCATAGCCTTTATCTCGGAATACTTCCAGATACGGACCAGCCTCTATGCCTTCTCGGGTTGGACCGTTGACATAATAAATGGCTGTTTGATCCTCTTTCATGCGACCTACGTACGTTGCTAAAGAGATGATTTCTCCTGACAGGGTATTCGAGGATTCAAACTGTAGTAGCTTGACGAGTTCTTTACGATGGGTGAAGTCATTTGCTGCCCCCTCTTTAATGAAGAAGTTAAACTTTTCCCAGAACTCTTTATATTTCTCTGGTTCTGAAGTGGCTTGACTATCTAAGAATTTAAGAAAACGGCTTGTGACTACCTTATTAAGCTTACTGACCAAGGCACTGTCCTGCATCGTCTCTCTAGAAATATTAAGTGGAAGCTCCTCACTGTCCATAACACCTCTTAGAAAGCGCAACCACTCGGGCAATACAATCGGTGATTTTTCTTGAATTAATACTTTTTTGCAGTAGAGGTTTACCCCTGGCTCTGTTCGCCCAAAACCAAATTGCTCCAGGTTCTCCTTGGGAACATATAATAGAGTGTTAATATTTATTGGAGCATCTGACGAGAAATGTAGGCGAAAGAGCGGTTCATCATGCGCATTCGCAATGAACTTATAAAATTCATTGTACTCTTCATCCGTGATCTCATTCTTGTTTTTAGTCCAAAGGGCATCGACCGTGTTTACTTTCTGCCCATTGACAATAATAGGGTAGGGTACAAAACTAGAATATTGTTTAATAATTCGTTGAACAGTTTCTTCCTTGGCGAATTCGTATGCATCCTCTTTCAGATGGAGAACCATCTTTGTGCCCCTACTTAGTTCTTCTCCTTCAGTGATCGTATAACTCCCTACGCCGTCTGATTCCCAGACGAGGCTTTCACTCTCCATTTGAGAGGAACTGGTATATAAAGTCACTTTATCCGCGACCATAAAAGCTGAGTAAAACCCTACCCCAAATTGTCCGATTAGGTTAAGATCCTTTTGGTCCCCTTTGGCACTCAAATGTTTAATGAATTCTTTAGAGCCTGAATGTGCGATGGTCCCTATGTTATCGACCAACTCTTCTTTAGTCATTCCTATTCCGGAATCAGTGATGGTCAAGGTATGGGCGGCATCATCCATACTAATCGTGATTTCCAAGGGCAAATCCTTGTCTCTAACCTCTGGACCCGTTAGTTGTGTGTAACGTAGTTTCTCCATAGCATCTGCCGCATTAGAGATAAGTTCTCTTAAGAAAATCTCGCGATCGGTGTAGAGTGAGTGAATGACAATATCTAGCAATTGCCGAATTTCTGTTTGGAATTCTTTTGTTTCTACTACTGTACTCATAACTAGCCTCCATCGTTTATCTTTAATATCAGTCTTGGACACCCAATTAAATATGTCCATTCCTTAGTTTAATCAAAATAAGCCAAAAGTGCAAAGTTTTTATCAAGCTACCATAAGGCCTCCGCAATCTTACGTCCTGCTAAGAATATCCAGAAGACAGGCCTCGAACTGTTGATCATCCTCTAGCCTTCTCTTTTTAGGCCCTTTAGTTCTGCCCCCACCGCGTCTGAACTTTGCTTTAGCCTCCCGCTCCTCCAGTAAAAATTCAATACTATTAGTAGTGAACTCACGACCATCCGGATTTATACACGAAACCCCTTTCCCCAGAAGCATTGCCGCCAGACCCCAATCCTGTGTCACTGCCACATCTCCACCTTGGGCAAGATTCATGACCCTGATATCCGCCTCTTGAGAAGCATTTCCAACCACCACGTGATGGTCGGAAACTATATTGTGGTTAAAACTGGCTACCGTCCATACAGGTATACTATACTTGAGGGCCATACTAATACAAATCTGCAAGACACCCTTTGGACAAGCATCGGCATCCACAATTATTTTCAAAGCTCTAGTCTCCTCATCAGTTCATTAGCTCGTTCGTAGCCAAAGGGAGCCGTTTAAGCCAACCTCAAAGAAACTGCAGCTCCTTGCCATCCTGGACACCGCAACATCATCTGCCTTCACCCACGCCTTCCACAGACGGTATTTCCTTTATGCCACCGTCAGTTTGATCCACCTTATTCTCTTTCAGCAGTTTGCCCAGAGCTCTTTTAAAAGCGGCTTTGCTCATTTGTAAACGACTCTGAATTTCAAGAGGGCTGCTTTTATCATTAAGCGCCAGAAATCCTTCATAGTTCTTTATTGCCTGAAGGATTTTCAACGTATCTGTATCCATTTGTATATAGGAAAGCTCTCTTGGTGATAAATCAAGTTTGCCATCTTCTCTAACCCTAATCACTCGCACCTCAACTTGATCTCCCTCACGCAACTCATTAAAATATTCATTGACGGGAATAAGCCCCATATACTTATTATCTACGGCTATAAAAGCTCCCATATCAGAATTAATAGAATAAACCGTCCCTACTACCTTGTCGTTCTTCTGATAGGGGGATTCTGCCGATAGATACTCATAAATTTCTGTCGTGGCGCTCAGTCTCTGGCTCTTATCTAAGTAGACCTTAACTAGATAGCTTTTACCCACCTGGATCGGAAATTTTTGCTCATGAAAGGGTAAGAATAAACCTCTCTCCAAACCTATATCCAAAAAAGCACCAATCGCAGTCTTAGCGGAGACTTTTAGATAAGCTAGATCTCCTAATTGAGCCAATGGCTTTTTCACAGTAGCTATGAGTCGTTCCTCGGAATCTCGATAAATATATACCTCTAACTCGTCTCCCTCTTTAGAATCCTCTGGTAATTGTTTTATAGGCAGAAGGATATTATCGTGCCTAACACCCGTTTCTGCGTCTAAATAGGCGCCAAAGGATGTAAAATTTGCGATCTTGAGATTTTGAAATTTACCAATCTCTATCATATTTAAGGTCCCCTCTCTCCGTTGTCTCTTATAGGCTTGCCCGTAGATACTAAATCCATGCTTGTTCTGTTGTTCTATCATTATATACGTGAGCAAGCGTATGGTAAACTATTATGTGTCGAATATGACTATACTAGACGAAGTAGACGACATAAAACCGCCGTTAAATGGCGGTTAGAACATAGCAAAAACAGGATGTCAGGGATTAGCACGCTAACCCCGACATCCTTATTAAGATTTAAATATTACACTACTCTGGACGAATTGCCCATACTTTTTTGGATATCTCTTGTGGATCAGCGGATAACCGTGCTACCCCACTGTCCATGGCAGCTTGTGCTACAGCCGCTGCAACCGCTGGAGCAACGCGAGGATCGAAAGCCAGCGGGATAACATAGTCCGCAGTAAGCTCTTTGTCACTAACCAAGCTAGCAATGGCATAAGCTGCAGCAATTTTCATTTCTTCATTAATTTGAGACGCGCGAACGTCCAGAGCACCTCGGAAAATACCAGGAAAAGCCGATACGTTATTAACTTGGTTTGGATAATCTGAACGTCCTGTTCCAACAACCTTTGCTCCGGCTTCTTTAGCCAGCTCAGGCAGGATTTCTGGAACAGGGTTTGCCATAGCAAAAATGATCGGTTCTTTGGCCATAGATTTAACCATCTCGGCAGTTACCATATTAGCTGCGGAAACTCCGATGAAGACATCTGCTCCAACCATGGCATCGGCGAGAGTACCAATCAACATCTGAGGATTGGTGAGTTTAGCGATAGCGTCTTTCGATTTGTTCATCCCTACAGGCCGTCCAGTGTAAATCGTTCCCTTGGTATCACACATAATCACGTCTTTAACGCCCATGCTCATGAGTAATTTAATAATCGCCACGCCAGCAGAACCTGCACCATTCGTGACAACATGAATGTTATCTAAGGATTTCCCAACTACTTTAAGTGCATTAATCATTCCCGCCATGACAACGATTGCTGTACCGTGTTGATCATCATGGAATACTGGAATGTTCATTTCTTTTTTTAAACGTTCTTCAATTTCAAAGCAAGCCGGTGCGCTAATGTCTTCCAAGTTTATTCCGCCGAACGTAGGCTCCATTAGCTTTACTGTCTCAATTACTTTTTCAATATCTTCCGTATCTAAGCAAATCGGGAAGGCATCCACTCCAGCAAAGGTCTTAAAGAGAATGGCTTTCCCTTCCATGACGGGCAAGGAAGCAAGAGCCCCTATGTTTCCAAGACCGAGAACAGCAGTTCCATTCGAGACAATGGCTACAAAATTGCCCTTGTTAGTATAATCATACGCTAAGTCTTTATCTTTCTCGATATCCAAACAAGGTTCAGCCACTCCCGGAGAGTAGGCTAAGGATAAATCTCGGCTATTACGGACAGGAACTTTACTACGAATTTCCAGTTTCCCGACATTAACGCGATGAAGTTCTAAAGCATCTTCTCTTAGTGTTCCCATATAATTTAATCCCCTTTTGAATATTTTGCTAAACGAGTCTACTTTCGGAGCCACCGATCCAGAGCAAATTTGTTGGCTTCCCTGTTTAAGTCGGCCAGATTTGTTGTCAAAGGTATGTTCTTCGGACACGCATGAACACAGTTTTGGGAATTACCACAATCTGCAATCCCACCCTCATCAAGTAAAGGTGTTAACCGTTCGTGTTTGTTCATTGCCCCCGTTGGATGAGCATTAAAGAGGCGGACTTGAGATATCGAAGCAGGTCCGAGAAATTTAGAACGTGAATTCACTTGTGGGCATGCTTCCATACAGCATCCACAGGTCATGCACTTTGACAATTCATAGGCCCACTGGCGCGTCTCTTCTGCCATACGCGGCCCTGATCCTAAATTATAAGTCCCATCAATTGGAATCCAAGCATGGACTGTTTTCAGGTTATCAAACATGATTTGACGGTCAACCATGAGATCGCGCACCAACGGAAATTTCGTCAATGGTTCAAGTACAATTGGCTGTTCCAGTTTGTCTATTAGAGCAGAGCAAGCCTGTTTTCCTTGTCCATTAATATTCATAGTACAAGCTCCACAAACTTCCTCTAGACAGTTACATTCCCAAACCACAGGAGTCGTCTTCTTTCCTGAAGCAGTTACTGGATTTTTCTGAATTTCCATTAAACAAGAAATAACATTCAGTTTTTCTCGATAAGGAATATCAAATTCTTCCCAACGACTTGGTTTATCTGGTCCGTCTTGACGAAGAATCTTAAAGCGTATTGTTTTTTGTTCAGCCATTCTTATAGTCACCCCCTACTATTCTATCTTAATAATGGCGCGCTCGCGGTGGAATCAAGGATACATCAACGTCATCATAACTGAGCTCTGGGCCACTGGGTTTCCAATCGGCAATGGTTGTTTTTAAGAAATTCTCATCATCACGCTCTGGATATTCTGGTTTATAATGTCCACCCCTGCTCTCGTTGCGGCGTAGGGCTCCCAAGGTAATAACTCTTGCCAATTCCATCATATTCCACAGTTGACGGATGAACGTTCCTTCCTGGGTTCCCCATTCAACGTTATCGCTTCTGCCAATGTTATGCCAGCGTTTCATCAGTTCCTGAATTACAACGTCTGTTTCCGCCAGTTTATCGTTGAAGCGTATGACGGTCACATTCAAAGTCATAATATCTCCTAGTTCTTTGTGGAGATGGTAGACGTTTTCTTTCCCCTTCATAGCAAGGATCTTTGCCCATTTATCGTCTTGAAGTTTCTTCTCTTGCGAAAAGGCTGGTTCATTACCGCTCGCTGTTTGAATCTTGTTTTTCTTAATATACTCCATTACTTTGGGTCCAGCGACCATTCCCCCATAGATTGCTGAAAGCAGCGAGTTCGCTCCAAGACGGTTTGCACCATGGTATTGGTATTCACATTCCCCTGCAGCAAAAAGGCCCGGTATATTGGTCATCTGGTCGTAATCGACCCATAGTCCACCCATCGAATAATGCACGGAAGGGAAAATCCGCATAGGGACTTTCTTCGGATCATCACCCACGAACTTTTCATAGATTTCTATGATTCCACCAAGCTTACGTTGTAAGACCTCAGAATCAATATGCGACAGATCGAGATAAACCATGTTTTCCCCATTAAGACCTAAGCCTTGGTCAAAGACAACTTCATAAATGGCACGAGTTGCGATGTCACGAGGAACCAGGTTTCCATAGTCTGGAAACATTTCCTCAAGGAAATACCAAGGTTTCCCATCTTTGTATGTCCAGATTCTTCCGCCTTCTCCACGAGCTGATTCTGACATTAGCCTGAGCTTGTCATCCCCTGGGATCGCGGTGGGGTGAATCTGGATAAACTCCCCATTGGCATATTTTACGCCTTGTTGATACATCGCTGATACAGCGCTTCCTGTACAAATCGTTGAGTTTGTGCTTTTGCCAAAGACTGCACCCGGCCCACCAGTGGCAATGATCACGGCATCCCCAGCAAACGACTTAATGCTCATGTTCCGTAAGTCTTGAGCGACAATCCCTTTACACGTTCCACCATCGAGCACCGTAGAAAGCAATTCCCACTGTTCATATTTTTGAACCAAGCCTTCAACTTCATAACGCCGAACCTGCTCATCTAGTGCATAGAGTAGTTGCTGACCAGTTGTAGCCCCTGCAAAGGCAGTTCTGCAAAATTTGGTCCCTCCAAAACGTCGAAAATCAAGTAACCCTTCCGGTGTACGGCTAAACATAACGCCCATCCGATCCATCAAGTGAATAATTCCTGGTGCTTCATCACACATAGCTTTCACTGGCGGTTGATTGGCTAGAAAATCCCCTCCATACACAGTATCATCAAAGTGAAGCCACGGAGAGTCCCCTTCTCCTTTGGTATTAACTGCTCCGTTAATGCCACCTTGAGCGCATACCGAGTGTGAACGTTTAACTGGTACTAAAGAAAATAAGTCGACGTGCGTACCGGCTTCGGCCATCTTGATCGTTGCCATTAGCCCAGCAAGGCCGCCTCCCACTACGATGACTTTACTCATCCCCATGACCCTCCTAAAATATTTGCTCTTATTGTGACTATGGTTTTTTGTTTTTGATTCATTCTTAATTGTTGTCTAGTCATGTCGCCACTCCCTCTACCGTACAAAGGCCCAAATATCTGCTAGACCAACCACTGATAGGAGCATAAAAACGACCACTAAGGTATACAACCACATTTTTTGAGAATGAGGCCCAATAGTAATACCCCACGTAATGGCAAAGGCCCATAAGCCGTTGACAAAATGAAAAATTGCAGACAATATACCCAAAGTATAGAAGATCAATCCAAGAGGCTGACTCATGAATTCTGAAAGTGCTGCAAAATTTGCCTCACCGCCTACACGCATTAGGTAAACATGCATAACTATAAAGATTACTGTAAACACACCAGAAATCCGTTGGATTAAATAAAACCAGTTCCTAGCGTATTTATACCTTAAAACATTGCTTTGTCCTGTATAAACCACCCATGTTCCATATATAGCGTGAAGGGCAATAGGTATAAATATGACAACAAGTTCAACAATGAAAATTCCAGGGAAGCTTTGCATGGTACCAATAACTTTGTCATAAAGGCCTGACCCCCCAAGGGCGGTAAGATTAAGACAGATGTGAAACGTCAAAAATAGACCCACGGGTATTAGTCCTAATAAAGAATGGACTCTACGAATCAAAAAGTGATATGGCTTTTGTGTCGTACTCATAAATTTCAGGTCCTCTCCTCTCAACCTCTTTGGCAAACATAACATTCCTGACTTGTCCCACAAGCTGAAACTTAATCTTTAGTTGAACGAGTTCACTGATCACTGCCTCCTCCTAATTGCTGAATCACAAATTCATCATTCGTTATCCTAGTCGGCTTTTCAATTATAGAATATGCAAGTTGTGTGCCGATTTAATTAAATATACTGTATTTTCAGACATTAATTATTAATTTTTTAAGAAACCCTTTAAAACAGCCACACTCAGGCAATATGAAAACAAATTAAGAATCCGAAACAAACGGATTTGTTAGATAATACACTTATAAGTTGAACTGTTTTTGTGTACATTCTAGAATGTATTCGTTAACCTTTATAATAATTAGAATATGCCGTTTGAATCATCTGCCCCTGCTAAGACATTGTTCTTAGTTTATTATACAGCGTAGCCAAGGATATCTTTAAGGCCTTTGAGGCTTGCTTCTTTCCCTCTACCGAGTCGCCGTAACGCTTTAAGGCATGGCGGATCATTTGCTTCTCCATTTGTTCAATGGGTATAATTTCTCCGTTTTCCTGTTCTGGTTGAAATGTTGTCTGGCAATCCACGAGATTGAGCATAGATTTATGACTTATTATTTCTTCTTCCACAGTCACCATGGCACGTTCAATAACATTTTGAAGTTCCCGGATGTTACCTGGCCAGTCATATTGCATCAAGAGTTCTTCTGCTTGGCTTGTTAAACCCATCACGCGTTTACCAAATTTGCGATTGAATTTAACAATAAGGGAATGAACATGTGCTGGAATGTCTTCTTTGTGTTTGCGCAGTGGAGGTAATCGTAATTCAAGGACATTGAGCCGGTAATAAAGATCTTCTCGAAAATCGCCTTTTTTGGCCATCTCAATTAAATTACGGTTGGTAGCTGCAATGACTCTTACATCCACTTTGATGGTCTGAGTTCCTCCAACCCTTTCGAATTCCATTTCCTGTAGAACACGCAGAAGTTTGGCTTGCAAATAGGGGCTCATATCACCTATCTCATCTAAGAAAATTGTTCCACCATTTGCCAGTTCCATCTTACCAAGTTTTGTTTTTAAGGCTCCTGTGAAGGCTCCCTTTTCATGCCCGAAAAATTCGCTTTCTAGTAACGTCTCCGGAATTGCAGCACAGTTCACCTTAATAAATGGCTTGTCAAAGCGCAAACTTGCGGCATGAATGGCATGTGCAAATAATTCCTTTCCGGTACCTGATTCTCCAGTAATGAGAATCGTCGAGTTACTCTTCGCTGCTTTACGGGCCAAATCCAAAGCACTTTCAAATTCCGGATGGCTTCCGATCAAGTCATCGAATGTATAGGAACTAGTGGAGATTTGATTGATGCGGCTTTGCAAATCATCTATCACTTGATTAGAAACCTTCAGCTGTTCCATCAACTTATAAATGTCCGTGAGTGGCTGAAATACCACGACTGCACCTTGCATTTTTCCATCCACGACAATTGGTGATGCATTTGATATTACATCAACACTCGTACCCCCAACTAGAGCTCTGTGTGCAAACACTGGTTCATTCGTCCGCAGCGACCTCGCTAGCGCACCATTGGGAGAAACATCAAAAATATTATTTCCAATTCGCTGACTCTCAGGAATTGAAGTAACCCGACTAAACGATGGATTGACATATTTAATTGTCCCGTCAATTCCTACTACTTCAATGGCTTCCTGAACAGAGTTTAAGATGGTATCAAGTTCCCCTTTTAGGCGTTTAATGTCTGCTAGTTTTTCTTTCTCTTCTATGATATACATCATCAGATTTGCGCCTTGGGCTTCAACCATTGCACTAGTCTTTGCTTTGTTTCGCTCTAATTGCTCTTGTACATCAGGGTTACCTGTCGTTTCAATAATTACATCAATATTCGGAACTCTTAGAAAGGCCTCCAAGCTCATGCAGGTTGCCACGCCATCCAGTCTTGCCATCTTCATCCCAGAGTTCTTTTCTAAAAGGTCACAGACCACACTTATCTCAATATGATCAATACTACGGAGCGTTTTATAGACTGTGTAACCCCCTTGTCCCATACCCACAATACCCACTCTTACTTTCCCATCCACCAATAAATCCTCCTTACTAAGAGAAAATCAAATTATTTAATTTCATTTAATTATTAGAATATTCGCTATTAATTAATTAATTCCTTTATATAATATCTTAAAATTTAAAAAAGCCCCGACACTACCTGGGTTATGCTTGGATAAGTTCAACTTAACTTAGAAGGAGTTAAACTCCCACCAAAGTAAGTCTCCAATATCCAAAGATTAACCTCCAGACAGAAATTCGGGGTTCGATAGAGAAACATTGAAACTTATTACTAAAAATAAAATACTAAGAGATAAAGCATAGCAATGAAAATAGAGAGTAACATCAATGGAAACGCTTTTTTCATAAAGGATATAAAACCTATATGAACTCCATTTTTCTCAGCCAAGCCCGCGACAATGACATTTGCTGAGGCGCCAATGAGTGTTCCATTCCCACCTAAACACGCACCCAAGGATAGTGACCACCAAAGGGGTTCTAACTCGGTTGGAGATATTCCTCCTAAAGTGCCAATTTGGTGTATTAAGGGGATCATCGTGGCCGCGAAGGGAATGTTATCCACAAAGGCGGAGGCGATCGCGGAAAACCATAATATTAGCATCCCTGTGAGTGTAAAATTACCTTCAGTCGCAGTAAATGCCCACTTTGCCATGCTATCAATAAGGCCTGTCTCAATTAGACCGCCGACTACAATGAATAACCCAATAAAGAAGAAGATGGTCGGCCATTCCACAGCTAATAAGATATCTTCAGGTTCTTCTTTGGTTATGAACATCAAGAGGACCGCCCCTGATAAAGCAATCGTCGCAGATTCTAAATGTAAGGCCTGATGCGAGAAGAAACCGATTAAAATTAGAAGTAGAACCGACAAACTCTTTTTTAACAGAGAATAATCTTTAATTGCAAGAATAGGATCGACCTTTACAATTTCTGCTTTAAGAACATCGGATACCTGCAGCTTACGTCTGTATAAAAAGAAAAATATTGCCATTGTTAGGATATGAATGATTGCAACTACAGGAACTAAGTTCACTGCAAAATCCATAAAACCTAAATGAGTTTGGCTTCCAATCATAATATTTGGGGGGTCGCCTATCAAAGTAGCCGTTCCTCCAACATTACTGGAAAATATGATGGCTAATAAAAAGGGCATAGGATCAAGATCAAGTTTATCTGTAATGCTGAAAACTATGGGGACAATCAGTAAAACTGTCGTGACATTATCCAGTAGCGCAGAAAGTAATGCAGTAACCGTTGATAAAGCAATCAGGATTAGAATTGGTTCCCCCTTGGCTACTCGAACAGCCTTTAGTCCCAGGTACTCAAACACTCCTGTTCGCCTCGTAATACCAACGACAATCATCATACCAACAAGTAGTCCTAAGGTATTCCAATCAATATGTTCAATCGCCTGTTCTTGGGCAAGTACCCCCAAGAGAATGAGTATCATCCCCCCGAGCAAGGCGGCTATAGCTCGATGAACCTTTTCAGTGAGTATTAAGGCATAAACGATAAGAAATACAATAATCGCAATAGTTGCTTGCATTTTAACATTTCTCCTTTGCTACATTCTTGTGTTAAATGAAATATTCATTAGAGCCAAAAAATGTCCTTTCTAATAAATTAAGAATCATATATATTCAAGTAACGCATTTATATATTAATACTAATAGTTGTCTTTTACAACTATTTTTGTTGCAAATGTTTTATTATGAAACAATCCCTTTGAGGCACACTACTTGATATACTAAAGATATAGTTCCTGTTCACAGAAAATGGTGATACTATAGTCGAACCTTGTATTTGTTTATAGGTCTGCCAACAGAACCATACCGTGATTCTAAGTATATTTTTCCATTTTTCTCTAAATATTCAAGGTAACGGCGAGCAGTTACCCTAGCTAACCCAACTCCTTCTGCTACTTCCTCAGATGAAAGACTTATCAGATCCTTCATGAGAAAATTAAGAACTTTTTGTAACGTTATCTCGCGTAACCCTTTAGGCAATCCTTCCCGATTACGATTGAATTCGACTTCTCCCATTGTCTGAATCTTGATCAGACGGTCTAGATCCTCCTGATTCATCTCTCCTCGATCTCTCAACTGTTCAGAGTAAAACTGGTAATTATTCAGTGCTGCTTGAATCCTCTCAAATTTAAAAGGTTTAATGATGTAATCAACAACCCCCAAACGCAAGACATCTTGGACTGTTGAAACATCTTGAGCAGCTGTAATCATAATTACATCCGATGGTATGCCTTGGCGCCGAATTTCCTTTAGAACTTGTATCCCATCAAGATCCGGAAGATAAATATCTAGGATAACCAATTGCGGGCTTAAAGACTGGATAATTTTTATAGCATCTTGACCAGTTCTTGCTGTGCTTTTTATTCTAAATCCCTCAATTTGTTTGATGAATCCTTCATTCACAGCCATGACCATCGGATCATCTTCAACTAGTACTATGTCAATATGATTCATTTTTCTCCCCCCTCATGAAGCATATGTCTTAATCTATGTACACCTCTTTAAAATGTCAGAATTATATAATATATTATTCGTCATGTTATCGTGAATACCCTCTATGCCCTAAATTCTTTAAATATTGTATACTTATAAAATTTTCCTTGTCAGGTCACTATTAAAGTGATAAATTAATAGTATATAGTAACGGAGCAGCGGCGCTTCTTAAAGATTTGGGAGAATCTTTAGGGGGGGCCTTTTTGTTTCTTTCGATGAAATCTAATTTTCAAAGTCATGAAAGGGGTAATACAATAATGAAAATGTTTGGAGAAAATGTTTTTAATGATGCTGTAATGAGAGAACGTTTGCCCAAAGGAACCTATAAATCGTTACGTAAGACAATTGAAGAGGGCCTTTCACTTGATCCCAGTGTCGCTGAAATTGTAGCTAACGCTATGAAAGATTGGGCTATTGAAAAGGGTGCAACGCATTTTACCCACTGGTTCCAGCCACTTACCGGAATAACTGCTGAGAAACATGATTCCTTTATCTCCCCTTCGAAACATGGCCTCGTTTTTATGGATTTTTCCGGTAAGGAACTGATTCAGGGAGAGTCAGATGCTTCTTCCTTCCCCAGTGGTGGACTTCGTGCCACGTTTGAAGCTAGAGGTTATACGGCTTGGGACTGCACCTCCCCTGCATTTCTTAAGGAAGATGCTGGTATTTTAACTTTATGTATCCCCACCGCCTTCTACTCTTACACAGGAGAGGCACTGGATAAAAAAACGCCCCTTCTTCGCTCAATGCAGACGATCTCTAAACAAGCCTTACGCATTTTAAGACTCTTCGGCAATACGGCGACCACCCATGTCACAAGTACCGTTGGGGCGGAGCAAGAGTATTTTCTTATAGACAAAAAATTCTTTGACAAACGGATTGACCTCATGCTCACAGGTCGAACTCTATTTGGGGCAATGCCTCCTAAAGGCCAGGAACTTGATGACCATTACTTCGGAAGTCTTAAAACACGTGTAGCAGGATTCATGCATGAACTAAATTCAGAATTATGGAAGCTCGGCGTTTTAGCTAAGACCCAACATAACGAAGTAGCACCTGGTCAATTTGAGCTAGCGCCCATATTTGGAACAACAAATATTGCCACCGACCACAACCAACTTGTGATGGACACTATGAAGAAAGTGGCCCTGCGGCATAATATGGTTTGCTTGCTTCATGAAAAACCCTTCGCTGGAGTGAACGGTTCAGGTAAACATAACAACTGGTCCATGTCGACAGACAATGGGCAGAACCTCCTCGACCCCGGTACGAATCCTCATGAAAATTTCCAATTCCTTACGATAATATGTGCAGTAGTTAAAGCTGTTGATGATTATGCTGAGCTACTACGTGTTTCAGCCGCTAACCCCGGTAATGACCATCGTCTCGGTGCCAACGAAGCGCCGCCTGCCATTATCTCTATTTTCTTGGGTGACCAGCTCACCGACATTTTTGCACAACTGCAAAACGGTGGACTGAATCGCTCCATTCAAGGGGAAAAATCGGCCAGCGGAGTTCAAACACTACCCGCTTTCCGTAAAGATTCAACGGATCGCAATCGCACATCTCCCTTTGCTTTTACAGGAAATAAATTCGAATTTAGGATGGTTGCTTCCTCCCAATCCATTTCTGGTCCCAACGTAGTCCTCAATCTAATCATTGGTGAGGTCCTCTCTCAATTTGCAGATCGTCTGGAACAGGCAAGCGACTTTGATAAAGCCCTTCAAGAACTGCTTAAGGAAACCGCCAGCAAACATCAACGAATTCTCTTTGACGGCAATGGGTATTCTGCTGAGTGGGTTGATGAAGCCACTAAACGAGGTCTTCCTAATATCACCTCAACAGTCGATGCTTCACTTGTTCTCCTGCGTGAATCCACTATAGACTTGTATGAAAAACATAAAGTATTGAACCGAACTGAATTAGAATCACGTTATGAAATCAACTTAGAGCAGTATACAAAACAAATTAACATTGAGGCTCTAACCATGATCAACATGGCACAACATCAGATAATCCCAGCAGCTATCAAATATTCAACCCAACTGGCGAATTCTATTAATGCGATAAAATCTGCCACCGATGCAGATGTGTCGGTTCAAGAAGACCTCCTTAAAAATCTCTGTTCGACCCTAGTTTCATTCAAAGCTAAATTAAGCACTCTTGAAAAAGACGCGCAAGAAGCCAATGCTATGACAACCGATGCCTATGGGCACGGCGTTTACTATCGAGATGTCGTTTTCAAAGCTATGCAAGCTCTTCGTATTGATGGGGATAAACTGGAAACAATTATTGACGCTGACCTTTGGCCTCTCCCCACATACACACAAATGTTATTTATGCTTTAATTAGCAAAAAAAGAAACCCATTGATTTTAGAATCAATGGGTTTCTTTTTTTGTTAATCCTTCGTTATGCTGATAGTAGCGTTCTGGGGCAATGCCAAACCTGCCGCCACTTCCACTGTTTTCAGAATTCCTGAAACTCCGACGCAACTGGGATGCGGGCTATATTTTGCAAACACTTCATATACTCTACCCATATGAACTTTATTAAAAATTTCTTTATAGGCATCAACTTCCAATAATTCCTTCGCAATCTTTTGGTAATTTGGACAATCACTCGTTATCTCCAATCTCACTTTATGATCATCATCACTCTCTGCTTTGACATTAATAGTGAAACCACAGACCCCAGCGTGTATAATACCTGCTGCCAATATATATCATTCCTCGCTCTACTTTGAACTATTTTTTCGTCTCCGGAACCTTACTTTCAGGTCGCTTGATGCCTAATAATGGAGCCGAATGATCTTTTCCTAAGAAGAAATTTGACCAAGAGGAAGTCTGATAGAAATCCCAATTGGCGGGTGGTACTGGTGCAACATCTAACGATGCTTCTTTCCCATATTTTTTGAGTCTAGCATAAGCTCTGACCCACACACATTTCTTTTCTTTAGGATAAACCTCACACCAACCGTCTAAACTTCCGCCACAAGCTCCATTGCGTTGATTTTTTGGACATTGAGACATAGGGCAAAGATAAGCCAAATCCAACATGGCACAATCACCGCAATCCTTGCAATCAAGCATTACGACTTTGGCAAGATGCTCTACTGCGTGCAGTCCCTTTTCAGTTTTTTTCTTACCCTCCGCCGCACGATACATTCCGCGCATCATAGGGAATAGTTTCTTGTTTGGTGTGAACAAGAGACTGTGCATCCCCCGCATCATTGTATACATAGCACCAGCTGGGGCATCTAGAGGAAGATTATCACGCTTTGTGAGTCGATCTGTATTCAATCCAGTTCTATCATCTTTCTCAAAGTAGTAGAATCCATTCGTTTGAGGATAATCAAATTCCTTTACCAGTTCTTTCCATTTAGGAAAAAGTTCCTCACCTTTATCAAGAATGTATTCTAATTGTTCGTATTTAAGGTTATGCCCGCCAATATGAACTCCAGCTACGCCTATGCCCTTCAAGATTGCGTACAATTTGGCTGCCCTCAATAGTCGCTGACCTACCCCTTTGTCTGGGGCACTTTTTTCCGTATTCAGTTCTGCCAAAAGTTTGTCCGTAACAACACATCCAGGTAGCTTATTCTGATTCATAACATTTGCCGCTCCATATGGAAGAACGTAAATATTTCCCACTAGAGGTATATCCAGTTTATTTATTTTAAGGAACTGTAAGACTTCGTGGACTTTCCGGACGTCATACCCAAGTTGTGTAACCACAAATTGAGCGCCGCCTTCAATTTTCTTTTTCAACTTATAGTACTGAACCATCAACTCAGCCTCTGTGGACTTGAAGGGCGAAACAGCGCATCCTGAGAAAAACTCACTTGGAGTGTTAAATGTTGAAGCTTTAAAGCCTGGAATTTCTAATCCCTTATTCATTGCACCAATAAGCTGTAACGTATTAGATGGATCAAGATCAAACACTGGTTTGGGGCGCCCCTTAAACCCAGAAACCGTATAGTCTCCTGTCATGACCAAGAGATTACGAACTTTTGCACGATCTAAAGCATACAATTGGCTTTCCATCTGATTACGGTTCTTATCTTTACAGGTGAAATGAACCAACGGCTCAATCCCCATTTTGAGGATTTCCATACCCAAATAGTCCGCAAGAATTGCTGGGTTACCCCCCGGGTTATCAGTGATGGTGAGTGCATGGACCCTTCCACCCTTAGCTGCCTGTTCTGCGGAGGCAATAGCAGTTTCCTGGGCCTTTTCAGTTGCTCCTCTTCCTGGTACAAGCTCCCACGTTACGGATAGAGTGTTTTTGTCTAGCAATGATTCTTTGAACTTGTTTTCCATTCCCTAGATCCTCTCCCTTTTTCGCTATTACTCTTAGAAATTTTTCCCTGTATGAAACCTCATTATAACCTATAACCGAGTATAACGGGGTATAAACTTGAAGAATCATTTTACATATTCTTAAGTTAAACGTTGGAGATACATACTATCCATAAAATAGTTAGAAAATGCGGTACTGCCTCCAAGTTCAACATGACTAATTTTTCTATATAATTCTCCCGCCCTAGCCACCTCATGGTGGTCTAACAGAGCTAGTATTGCACCAACGTGTGCAGCATTTCCCACAGTCTTTATTCTGTCTTCCGGTATATCCGGAACAAGACCAATATTCAAAATGTTGTGCGCCTTAAGATATGTGGCAAAGGTACCGGATAACGTCACCGAATCAAGGTCTTGCACAGTTATTCCAGCCATTTCTACCAGTGTTTTAATTCCTGCACAGACAGCCCCTTTAGCTAACTGCAATTCTCCTATATCTTTTTGACTTAAGGTTATATCGTGCCCGTGATCGGATCCATAAGCCAAGACAAATTCTCGCCCCTTATCAAGAGGTCTAATCCGTTTTCGAAGCTCACTTGAAAGGGTTAGCGTGTTTTCAGGATCAGCAATCTTCCCTTGTTTGTTAATGACTCCCGACTGTAGCATCTCATCAATCGCCTCTATAAGCCCAGATCCGCAAATCCCGATAGGTTCCTGCCCTCCAATCACTTGCAAGGCTACTCCTGCCTCAGTGATGGTTACCCCTTCAATAGCGCCTTGTTTCGCCCTCATGCCATGGGCAATGCCAGCGCCCTCAAAGGCAGGTCCTGCAGCTGTAGAACAAGCCATCATAATATTCTCTGTTTTAACAAACAATTCACAGTTAGTTCCCAAATCAATGAGTAAATGATTGCCTTTACCTAAAACCTCAGATGCTCCAACAATAGCCCCAACAGTGTCTGCCCCTACAAAACTCCCTATATTCGGTAATAACAAGATCCTTGCTTGGGGATTAAGTTCCAATCCCAATTCCACCGCTGAGAATTCTAACGGTCTGTTGCAAACAGAAACGAACGGTGAAACTGCCAGATGTGATGCGTCCAAACCAAGGAAAAGATGATGCATTGTGGTATTACCAACAATCGTCATTTTAAAGATCTCGTTCTTACCCACGTTAGTTTGAACTTCAAGTTCTTCAAGCAAGTGATTAATTGTCCTCCTGATAGCTACACGTAAGGCGTTGGCGCTCTCTTGGCTTTCCATGGCAAAAGAAATACGGGAAATCACATCCGCACCATAGGCTGTTTGTTCATTTTCAGTAGAGACAACTCTCAGTATATCCCCCTGATTCAAATCAATCAAAGCCACCGCAACACTGGTTGTTCCAATATCGACTGCAACACCGAAAAGCCTTTTTGTGGTATCCCCAGACTCAATCTCCAAGATTGTATCTTTAGAAACTGTTGCCGTAAGGGCGAATTTATCTACTCGTAAAATGTCTGGGACCTTGCCTAAGATATATAGACTTGTCCTGTCATAACTCCTACCTGTGACAGTACTTAGCTCATCCACTACCCGATCCCAATCTCCTCGCTCGTCAGCTAGTGTTGGTTCGCTACACTTTATATACACCTTTTCCATGCCAGGATCTAGGGTCGTCATTTCCATTTCCTTGAGAGCCTTCACTTTACGATCTTCGCTCTCCACAAAATTTAGTTCAATGACCATTCCTTCTTTGGGTTGGACAGTACAAGCAAGTCGAAATCCCGCCTGTAATTCTAGGTCGGTTAGATGCAATATATCACCATCACTTGGCAGAGAGACATAGCCTGTCATCCGTACCTTGCATTTACCACACGTTCCTTTGCCATTACAGATATTTTGAACGGGAAGACGGAGTCTAATCAGCGTTTCCATTAAGGTTTCATGATCTTCTGGAGTTATGACACGATTTGGGAGTATTGTTATTTGCATAAATTAACCTCCTGCCAGCATATTCACTGTAACCGGTCTTCCCGGTTCGACATAAACTACATTCTGCCCAGTGTCTGCATTTAATACTGCGGTTAAAAGACTAAGTTCTCCATCTTCTTCGCCAACGTCCCACCCAAAAAAATCAGCAATCTTGCGAACTTTTTCTCGGTATTTCTCGATATCTTTCGTTCCTAGTGTAACGATAAGAACTGCTTTATTATAACTACCATATAACATTTTAATAAGGTCAACGGCTTTTGCCTTCCCATAGCGATCGACATATTCTAGGTATTCATCATAAGGGGTGCGACCGTAGTCCAGCCATCCACGGCTGAAATAATAGGTTCCCGGATTTTCCTTCAGCAACTTAAGTTGCCTTTCATTCGAGCCGAGCAAAAGGGATATACAATCATGAGTTTTCGGAAAAAGCAACGGTACCCGTTGGGAAAGCAATCCGACTACGACGTTTGAGCACCGGCTATAGGTGGAAATGATCAGATCGTAATCTTGGCTTTGGTCAATAATTTCTTGCAGTCGCTCATGAAGAAGACTAGGATTGCCATGGTAATTGAAATTCAGGAACTCATAATCTATGGTTTCAGGATTTCCCAGAGAACGGACTTCGTTTCTAGTGGAATCACAACCGATGAGTTTAATCTTTATGGCGATCCCCTCACTCCAAAAATTCTCAATCCTATATTTTCAATTCCCCAATCCACATAGTCTCTTATACGTAAACATTGATTACCTTAATACATTCGCCCCGTTCATTCGAATTTCCTTCTATTACCCTAATTCATACTCTTCAAGTCTGATCCTAGAATTATTGCTGTTTTATCATATAATTTGAAACTTAATTCCATATATGTATAGCCTAGTTCTTTTTTCAGTGCCTGGCCCATTTCCATACATTTACAAGAGCATCCCCTCCTCTTGTCAGAGAAGGGGATGCAAACTACTATATAGACGCAATTTCAAATTGTTTGTTGCGATAAGCCTTAAGATATTTGACGCAATACTCATCTCGGCCAGCCAGAGTCTCAGCAGTGACCAAGCTTGCCATCATCATCTTATCCAAGGGATTAACAATCAGACCATCCAACCCTTTGCCAATAGCCATGATTGCAAAGGCGTGATTCATAAATTTTCTCACGGGTAGGCCATAGGATATATTAGACAACCCACACATCGTGTGAACGCCTTTAAACCGAGTCATAATAGCTTCAACGGAGTTAATAAATTCTACAGCAAACGTGCTGTTTACAGAGATTGGTTGTACCAACGGATCGACATAAATGTTATCAATCGGCACATTGTTTTGGACAAGCCCATTAATAAGTTTATCGGCAATCTTTAACCGGTCATCCATCGTCTCAGGCATTCCTTCATCACTCATGCAAAGGGCAACAATTTTTAATTCTGTGCCTGCAACGACAGGAATCAACGCATCGTAGCGCGCCTTTTCTAAGGAGATGGAATTAATCATCGCAACACCTTTGTGAACGGACAAGGCCTCTTCAATTGCTTTTGGGTCAGGGCTGTCGATACAACAGGGGGAATCCACTACCTCTTGAACTGTTTTGACCAGCCATCTCAAGTATTCTAGTTCCTTACCGACAAAGATACCGGCATTGACATCAATATAATTTGCCCCAGCCTCAAATTCTTCCTTGGCTACCTTTTGGATATAATCTGTATCTTGGGCTTTGATAGCTTCTCCAATGGCCTTACGGCTTGCGTTAATTAATTCTCCTACAATTAGCATGTCTTTTCCTCCCTCGATTAGTTAAAGACTTGTCTTTGAATACAAACTAATATGAATTCGTTCTTTATCTAATCTTAGTCTAATATAAACTATTTTCAAAGGGATTTTCTTGTCTTATCTTGATTATTCTAACTTATCTAATAAGTTCAAGTGCCAAATCAACAGCTTTAAATACGTCACCAGCATAACCATCGGCATTGATAGCCTGTGCAAAATCTTGGGTCGTAGGATTTCCTCCAATAATTATCTTCACATTATCGCGTAGTTCTCTCCGTTCAAGTTCCCTCATTGTCTCTGACATCATACCTAATGTGGTAGTGAGCATAGCTGACATCGCCAAGATGTCCGGCTGGTGCTCTATAATCGCTTCCGCAAAGTCCTCAGGCTCTACATCAATCCCGAGATCAATGACCTCTAAGCCAGCACCACGAAACATCATCACAATTAAATTCTTACCAATGTCATGTAAATCCCCAGCGACAGTACCGATAACTACCTTTCCTAGTGACGCATGCAGTGGGTTCGACAAGAGAGGCTTTAATACATGTAACCCCGCATGCATTGCCCTTGAAGCAATTAAAACCTCCGAAATATAAATAATGTTATCCTGAAATTGTTTTCCGATGACCTCCATACCGGGTAATAATGCTTTTGCAAAAATCTCTCGTGGGCTGATCCCGTTCTCCAGCGCAAGTAACGTGAGAGTCTTCACCCGGTTAGCCTGCCCCTTCAGTAGGGCGTTAGTGATTAATTCTAAACCTAAAGTTGACAACAACATTCACTCCTCGGCAATCACAGTTTACAGGGTATGTTGTTTATATCTACTTGGAGTAATTCCTTCAAGCTTCTTAAAAACTCTGGTAAAGTAGCCAGGGTCCTCAAAGCCACTCTCTTCGGCAGCCTGCATAACGTTATATTTCGGATTCTTTAACATAGTTTTAGCTTCTTCCACCCTTATCTGAGTGAGGTATTCCATCAAAGTACAGCCAAGACTCTGTTTGAAGATTCTACTTACATAGCAAGAGCTTAGATAAACTTCCTGTGCAATATCGTCAATTGTAAGCTTATTTCGGTAATTCTGTCGAATATATTCAGCTGCTTTCTGAATAGCTTGCAGATTTCGTTGGTTTTTATTATCTTCCAGATGATTCATAAATGTTTCTAACATATTTATAGACCAGAGACAGAGTTCGTCTGAAGTCGTCATTTCAAGTAAGTCCTGATAAAATAATGCGTTAAGCTGTAGAGTAGCACTCAAGTCAGCGCCACCATCCACCGCTGCTCTTGAGATAATGAACACTAATTCCATAACCCTTGTTTTAGCCGTATCTATATCTTCTGAATTAATTTCTATAATATCCACTAATAAATTTTCAAGAAGTTGTTTCGCTGCTCGCTTTTTACCATTACGCACCATCGTCTTCAGTTCATGTTCTTTTTCCAAGCAAATAATACTTAAAGATCTCGACTTAATCGTATGTATAGCAACTTCAGCAGATTTGCGAGCGTGAATTTCTTCGGCTAACCTTGCCTGCTGGGCAGTGATTTGCCTTCTTTGTTCTAAGACAGTCCTACCGCTTTGCATAATTTGATTAGCGACTACAAACAACAAATCTGCTGCTGCCTGTACCCTATCACTAGACAATACCTCTAATTGGGCAGCTGACCACTTTACCGCAGCAACATCGACATTAAGTCCCTTGACCATTTCCTCAATTTCTTCCAGAAAGTAATCTTCTGGTTCCCACATTAGTACCTGTCCACAGATAATGGCACCAACATGTTTACCGATTAAAATTGGTGCCGCCCACATAATCAGGCCCGCGTGACATCTGAAAATATAAGGCTCACCATATTTAGCAGCTTCAGTGCATGCTCGGGCATAGGAACGCTGACATTTTTTTGTGCCAAGGCTATCACCTCTTATTAATTCACAGAAGCGACAATCCTTTATCGCATGGTCGGTGGAGATCAATGTATTTCCCTTGTTGTCAACAAATATCGCTTTTAAACAAGTAGCCTTTGAAAATGAACATAACATTTTATTCATTAAGTTCCGTCCTACTAAGTTCTCAATCCATTGTGATTCCTCTTGATTCACACTACCACCCCCCAAGTAGGTTCCATACTAAAAATGTTTGTGTGCAACTATTAATAAACTCCAAGAAAATAACTGCCAAAGCAAATTCGGAGTGAGTAAGGTCTCTATTATTAAAATCATTAATTGCTATAATAACTAATATTATAACACATATGTAAATATTTCTTTTAAATATCTATATATTCTGAAAAGTAAATAGATATTGAAAAGGCGCTCTTGTCTTTGGCTAGGTTAAATAAATTCACCAACAAAGACTCGAGCGCCATGGAAAATGTCAATAGATTAATGTTATTTATAAGTTTATTTTAAAGCAGTATCAACATTACATGTCATATTTTGCAGGATCAAATTTGTCCTTACTTGTGCTTTTCATCATAGATTGCGTGAATTCAGCTTCGTCATCTGGTACAGATGCTAACTGCTTTTCAAGTATGTTAAGGTATTTTAGTTCCTTCGCATCAAGCAACACTAAACCGTCTTTGGCAGCAGCTCTCAATTCTTTAATCGTAACAGATGCTGCTATTTTGGTGCGTTCAAAGTGAGTCTTCCCCTTAATAATTTCTTTACTCAATTTTAGAACGACTTTTGGGTCCAATACATAGGCCTGTGGATCGTACATTCTATCAGATTCCGCTAGAATATCTCTCATTTCAAGTGCTGATCCACGAGAAGTTGCTACATTCATGATTCGGCAATCATAGATAAGCTCTTCAGCGAAAACGGTCGGAGCCATTCCCCCTAACAATCTCACATTTTCCACGGATTCATTACTCCAGCAGTCAGCCAAGCAAGCAGCAATGTTACCCACTGCACTGGAATGAGCACAGGCGGCTGTTCTTCCTTCCATAGAAATAGGTATTCCTGTTATAGCTTTGAGATATACATTTTCGTACGCGCAGTCTTTACTAGGTCCAACTGCACCGGCTTCAACTGCTACCATAGTTCTGACTGCGCACATAACTCTATCAATAGCTGCAAATACTTTTGGAATAAATTGCTTGTGAGCCATTACCATAGATGTGTTAGCAAAGCCACAGGCAGTGTCTCCAGCGGGTAAACATTTCGTGTCTTTAGAAATTTTTACAATTTCGTCCCATAAAGTTGCCATATCACGGCAGCCTACAACTCCTAAAGAGAACAATGCTTTAGGCAGATCGCAATTCATTACGGCCTCATCATGGAGATGTTTTCCTCCAATAGACTCAATTGCTAAAAATTCTGCCCCGGCTTCAGCGCATCCTCTAAATGTCTTCATCACATTATCCCAATGTTCGCCATGGTACATATGGGTAAGCGTTTTACCTTCCCGGATATCCACAACGGTCATTCTCATAACACTTTTTAAGCCAAATTTAGCGGAGTACTCATCCATAACTTTTCTAACGACTTTGGTGACATCGATCCCCCATTGAGGATTAAATGTACATGGTGGAAGAAGTTCAATTTCTATAATGATCCCGGGGGAGTGAAGTTCGTAAGCTTTAGAACAAATGCCGTGAATCATTTCTTCATATTGGGACAATACTTTCGGCATGGTTTCTGTATTTATTAACATGGTCGGCAGGGTAAGATTAATTTCCGGATAAACAATTCCTCCACCAATAACCATTCCATTTTTGCATTTTACAGGTTTTTTAGCAGTACCATAAACAAACTCCTCTAAATTAGTGTAAGCAACGTCTGTAAACTTTACATTACTCATAAAATACCCTCCCATAAACTTATTATTTAATTAGCGAACCATCTGAACCTCTTATGCTAGTAATCTACCAACCAGATCCACCGCTGCGGCAGCATCACCAGCATAGCCATCAGCACCAATTTGATCCGAGAATTCCTGCGATATTGGCGCACCACCAATCATGACCTTGACATCTTTGCGCATACCTTTTTCAGTAAGCTCATCGATGGTAGTTTTCATAACTAACATCGTCGTCGTAAGTAACGCTGAAAGCGCTAATATTTTCCCATCATTTTTTTTAATGGCCGTCATGAACTCTTCTGGAGAAATATCGACACCTAAGTCGATGACCTTATATCCAGAGCATTCTAACATCATACCAACCAAGCTTTTTCCAATATCGTGCAAGTCGCCTTCAACGGTTCCTATGACAACGGTCCCTTTATTGGTCATTTTTCCACCAGCAAGCAATGGTTTAATAAGATCAACGCCAGCATTCATTGCCCGAGCGGACATTAATACTTCAGGAACAAACATATCATTAACTTTAAAGCGCTGACCAACGACATTCATTCCACCAATAAGACCTTCATTAATAATTTCGAGAGGATCAACCTTTGCGTCAATCGCTTTTTTCGTTAGAACTTGAACCTCATCGCGGTCTCCCTCGATCACTGCATTGCTTAACTCTGTATAATCATACATATATTTTATCCTCCTATTAATTTTATTTTTTAATGCCACATGACTAATCAGACATTTACATGACGTTTTTACACTCCCTTCTATATTAGCCTTTAACATTTACACTAACTTTCGGCTCTGCATGAATGTCCAAAAAGTTTTTTATATTCTGTTAATAACATTTTAGTCCTTTTAGGTCACTCTCCACTATGGAATATCTTGTTTTATCTTGATGAATCTTAACCGATTGTTTTGTATTTTTTTGCACTAAATGCGATTATAGCTTTGTTGTCGAGGTATTATTTAGCTCATATGGCCTATTTCCGACCACTCCATCGCAGTGCGATATAAACTGAGTATTTCGTTAATAAGTATTTTGAAGTAGAAAGTATCGGAAAGTACAATTTACTATTGGATAATCCATGGCAAAGCTAATCAATTAACATTAAACTTACTAAAAAGTAAAATAAGGTAGTTATTATGGGGGAGCTTAGGTATAATCTTTGAACCGCCAGGCATCTTCATATTGAATGAGATATTCGAAATATTTAAGGAATCCCAGATTTCTGCCAACTGTTATATTAACTCTGTGACAACCGTTGTTGATGCCCAGAATTTGGGGCCTTCCAATAACTTAACTGCAACACAAAAAAGATACACCATAAAAACGTATTTACGTTGCTATGGTGTATCTTTTTCTTTGGAAGAAATACCTACTGACTAAGGATAACTATCACTAAAGCGTTGAACAACAACGAACACTTATCGCCGTAGAATGCTCCGAACGGGCCAAGACACTGACTCCCTATACTTTAAGTAGTAAGTCTACAAGTTCTTCTGGACTATTGACAAGATAATCTGGGGAACCTTCACTAATTTTCTGAGGTGTATGCCAACCCCAGGAGACTCCGATGGTCTGTGTTCCAGCTTTTTTCCCCTCGATCATGTCCCCTTTGGTATCCCCCACATAATAAGCAGGAATCCCTGGATGTAAAGACATCGTATTATGTATTTTTTTGATCTTACTCTTTTCTTTCTCTGCTCCAATAACATCTATGAAACATTCGATTCCGTTTTGGTTCAATACTCGAATCGTAGCACTAGACAGATTCGATGTAATAACATAGACCTGATGTTTTTCCGAAATTCGTTCTAAGGCTTCCGCAATTCCGTTAAAGAGTTCGAGATCTGCCAGTTGTCCTCCCTGTAAAACTTCATATCTCTTCAATATGTTATCTATGGTTGACTCGTCCAAACCACGACTCATCATAGTTTCATAAACATTACCTTCGAAGAGACCAAGAACATCATTCGCCGCCTTAACCTCTTTAAACCCATTCTCTCGACAAGCCTGTGTAAATCGAGATGTGAAAATTTCCAGGGAATCAACAATAACTCCATCATAATCAAACATTACCAATGCCACGCTTCTACCTCCCAAGTTGTATTTCAACTTCAAGCTTGGACTACTTAAAGAGCATCCCCTTCTCTCACAAGAGCAGGAGATGCTTTACAATATTTGTGCTTAGATTTCGAACTGTTTATTACGATAGGCCTTCAGGTATTTAACACAATAGTCATCTCGACCAGCCAGTGTCTCAGCCGTGATCAAACTTGCCATCATCATCTTGTCCAAGGGGTTAATAATCAGTCCATCTAATCCTTTCCCAATAGCCATAATAGCAAAGGCATGATTCATGAATTTTCTCTCGGGTAAGCCATAAGATATATTAGACAGCCCGCACATCGTGTGAACCCCTTTAAATCGAGTCATAATAGCCTCAACAGAGTTAATAAATTCTACAGCAAACGTGCTGTTCGTAGAAATTGGTTGTACCAGTGGATCTACATAGATATGATCAAGGGGCACATTATTTTGGACGAGCCCGTTTATGAGTTTATCGGCAATTCTTAACCGGTCATCCATCGTTTCAGGCATTCCCTCATCACTCATGCACAGTGCCACAACTTTTAATTCTGTGCCTGTAACGACAGGAATCAATGCATCATAGCGCGCTTTTTCTAGGGATATGGAATTAATCATCGCAACACCTTTGTGCACTGACAAGGCCTCTTCAATTGCCTTCGGGTCAGGGCTGTCAATACAGCAGGGGCAATCTACTACTTCTTGAACTGTTTTGACCAGCCATCTCAGGTATTCTGGTTCCTTACCAACAAAGATACCGGCATTGACATCAATATAATTTGCCCCGGCCGCGAATTCGTCCTTGGCTACCTTTTGAATATAATCTATATCTTGGGCTTTGATAGCCTCGCCAATAGCCTTACGGCTTGCATTGATTAATTCTCCTACAATTATCATAACTATTCCTCCTTGTAAAATAGATTACACATTAATCTTAGGGAAAATATCAGCCTAGAATCCTTGGCTGACTTATACCTGGTATTATTTTGCAGTAAGTCGACGCGCGGTCTCCACCGCGCCTGGAGCATCAGGACTCCATCCGTCAGCGCCAATTTTTGTAGCAAAGTCTTCTGAAACAGGCGCTCCACCCACCATAGTTTTTAAGTTTAATCCTTGTTCCCGAATAGCCTTAACAGTGACTTCCATAAAAGGCATTGTTGTGGTTAGAAGTGCAGACATGCAGATAATATCAGCATTTCTTTCTTTAGCAGTGGCTAAGAATTTTTCAGTGTCCACATCCACACCCAAGTCAATAACCTCAAATCCAGCCCCTTCCATCATCATAGAGACCAAGTTTTTGCCAATGTCGTGCAGATCGCCCTTAACTGTTCCGATAATAATTGTACCCTTTTTTGTGCTTTCCCCTTGGGACAATAAAGGTTTTAACACTTCTAGTCCAGCTTTCATTGCTTTTGCAGCCATTAACATTTCAGGAACAAAAAATTCTCCTTCCGTATATCGTTGGCCGACCTCATCCATAGCTCCAATTAAACCATCTGATAGTATATCTGAAACATTTGTTCCCTTTTCCACTTCTACTTTGACAAGAGCAACAACTTTTTCAATATCAAATGCAACCACTGCATCGTAAATATCTTGAACGCTCATTTTCTCTCTTCCTTTCCTTTCGGTCATTTGACCGTCAATAACGACTAACAACTACAGGCTACAGACTCCAATCAACATCTCCTGCAACCAGCCCAGAGAAGTGTCCACGGACTTTGGCATCTAATTCCTCGGTGAAGCGCGACTTGTTTGGCTTACTTAGAATTTTATTAGCTTCTTTCATGGCGCGACTATAGGCATCTGGTTTTCCTTGATCTTCCCAGCGGCGGCGCATTTCTCTTGTGGCTATTTTAGGAAGTACAGCAATGGAACGCATATTTTTCATCGTATGGTCTGTGTCCATATAACTGCCTCCAGGTCCGATTTTGGCAATTAGATCTAAGCACAGGTTTTCTTCGCTGTATTCATACCCTTTTTTCATACGCTTAAGCATTAAAGCAATTTCATTATCGATAACGGCTTTACCGAAGTCAAAGGCCATCAGACTTCCTAGTAAACCACCCATGTTGAACAAATCTGCACCAGCAAGTAATGCTCCCGTCGTGTTCATTCCAGTCTCATAACCTGATTGAGCATCATTAGAGTGGGCATTGGTCAAGCCAATATATCCGCCGGACGGTACATTGTAAAATCTTGCCATCTCTGTATGTGCCATTTGCATCATTCCTGTTTCGATAGCACCCGGTGCATAAGCTCCAGTCCGCATATCTGCCACGGTGGATAATACTGCATATATCAAAGGAGCGCCGGGACGAATCATTTGCATTAACGTAGCCAGACCAAGGAATTCTGCATTGCCGAGTGTCAAAGTCCCCATCAGACTTAACGGTGAGGTCATGCCAGCATTTGGAACAATCGTTCCATAAACCGGTAAGCCTTGCTCAGTGAGATAGATAACCGCTTCGGTTGACTCGACATCAAAGGTTAAAGGAGAAACGACCGGACAATAATGGTGATTGATAAACGGACGCTTGCGATAGGCTTCTTCGCTCCCTGCGATTAGAGCACCTAACTCCAAGACTATTTTAAGATCTTCCATGTTTGGGGTGTTACTGCGAACTGGTTTCTTACAGTTTTTCAGTGCTGGATAGAAGCGCGACATACTGAACTGCCCTTCTGGGGCGTCATCTGCCAAAGTCGAAATCGAAAAAACATCAAAGCCTGGCAGTTCATTGATTAAGTAAGCAATATTAGCAATGTCTTGAGAGGTGGCTCGTCTTTCTTCTCCTGTTTTTGGATCGATCACATTGGGGGCGGAACTCCCCGTCACGACAATTGGTCTATTCCCAGGCATCGTAACATCAAACTTTGGATCTTGCGCCGTAAAAGTATATGTTGGTATAAAGGTCTGACGAGCTTTTTCTACTACTTCACGCGGAAACTTCACCATTTTCGTCTCCATATCAACCTGGCATCCATTTTCTGCGAAAATAATGAGGGCCTTTTCATTTCGAACCAACATTCCCACGTTCTCAAGAATTCCCAATGAGGCTTCGTGTACGCGTTCCACTTGAGTTTGAGTAAATAATTTTGTGAATTCCACTATATATTCCCCTCTCTATTTGCTTGGCCAGCGGTCTTTGCTAGATCTGCGATCTCCGTCTTATGATTTTCGATCCAATGCATCAAACGAACATTATGCTGTAAATAAGCAATGTACTCATATTCGTTTAGATTTGTACCGGCATAATAGGCTGCTACATCCCAGTTGATCAAATATATATTGGCAGCAGCAATCATCATTGGTAGATATTCTATCTCAACTGCATTGAGGGGTTCGAGTCCTCCCAATTCCAGCAATTTGCGCTGGTAAGACTTAATAAAGATGGCACATTTGTCAATAAGTAACACGCCATCCTGTTCATCTTGCCACGAACTGCAAAGATAGGTTAAAGCCAAGGTAACGTCAGAAAGTCGATGATCGATCTTCGACCAATCAAAGTCAAAGATTCCAACAACCTTGCTATTCGCAAATTTCAGGTTGCCAGCATGGAAGTCATTGTGGCAAGGTGAATAGGGCATTTTTTCGAGAATATGATTGGGTATTAGGGAACTCTCAATAACCTTTAAAATCGAGTTTAGCTTACTTTTAAAATATCTATGAAACTTCGTGTCGATATCGACTTGTCCCAACGTTTTATACTTTTCTGGAAGGTTTGTGAGTAACTCCATAATCTTAGGTTCTACTCGAACCAAACCGTTTGGATTAAAATTTCTTGCAGCGTTATGAAAGGTTGCCAGAACTTCAGCTGCGCTAGCATATTCAGCATCATTTAGCGCTGGGTTATCCCAAGTATACAAATCGTCTCCTTGTAAAAATTCATAAACAGCAAAAAAGATTTCCTTTGTCCCCTCAACTTTTTTGACAAAGGTTATACCATCCTTGGTACGTATCAGGCCAGCGGTAATATCAAGCCCATGAGCTTTTGAATAATCGATCATGCTGTGCTCTAGCAAAATCTCAGTCTTTGCGATTCCGTATTTGTACTTACGAACATAGTACTCATAGTTCGTTCCGTTTTTCTCCATGACTATTCCAAAACTTCGATTGACATAGCCACCAAAAATTTCGTAAACAGCCGTAACTATTCCGAGGTCATAATCCTGTAACGCTTCTACGATTTGATTGCGGATGAGAGCCGTTTCCATTGATTCGAAGAAACTAGTAGCAATTTTTTTAAGATCCTCGCTTTGAGTAAACAAAGCGAACGTTTGATTGACATTCTGCTCTTCGAGACATCTCATTTTACTGGTGTCCATACTTATCCTCCTCATTTTCATTCGCTGGAATGATGGTGAGACTTTCGAAAATATCTATAATTGCCACTATATCAATCCTAACCTTTCTTCATTTGATTATTCAGAATGACGAAAGGGTATTTAACGCAACACCATCATAACATCTAAGTGACACCTTCAGTTTGACACAATCCTGCTCGTTTTGACTCATTACGCCCCATTGAATATTCCGATTAATTAGCAATAGTTGCAATTTGTTATCAGATATAACAAAAATAAAAAAAGTCGCTATTAGCGACTTTTTTTCATAATAACCTTTGTCAAGTTTTCTTCGATAAAGGCACGCACCTCAAAGGCATCTTCGAAGTAATAATCCGCTCCTATTTTCTTGGCATAACCAGAGTCTACTGGGGCTCCTCCCACGATCACTATGAGGTTTTTGCGAATCCCCAAAAGGTCTAATTCATCAATTACTTCTTTCATAACCGTCATGGTTGTGGTGAGCAACGCGGACATCATGAGGATATGAGGTTTTTCTTTACGCACCACACTGGCAAACTTTTTGGGAGTTACGTCCACTCCTAAATTAATGATCTGAGCCCCGGTGGTCATGACCATCATCTTCACTAGGCTTAGACCAATATCATGGAGGTCTCCCGCTACCGTTCCCATAACGATTTTACCTGAGGTTTTCTTATCTGAGCCCTTTAAGCATGGCTCTACGAGGCTTAACCCCGCATGCATAGCCCGTGATGCCATGAGCACCTCGGGAACCATAACCCTCTGATCGCGAAACTTTTCAGCGACTCGATCCATTCCAGCGATTAAACCTTTTTCAAGAACGGATTCTGCTGAAAATCCTTGCGCTAAGGCCTGTCTGGTTAATGCCAAGCTTTGTTCTGCTTCTCCTGAGGCAATAGATTTTATAATGCCCTGAAAAACCATTGTCATTCACCTTCTAATACAAGCTGTTTTTATAGATTAGGGGGGTAACTCCGATATATTTACGAAACACCTTTGCAAAGTAACTTTGGTTTTGGAAACCCACAGCTATAGACACTTGGGACACACTAAATTCAGGTTTCTTCATGATTTCTACCGCTTGCTCAACCCTTACCCTGGTTAAATAGTCATTAATCGTGCAATTCAGTTCTTCTCGGAACAGTCTCGAGAGGTGTGAAGGGCTGATAAATAGATGTTGTGCTACGTTCGCCACTGTAAGCGGCAGTGCATAGTTTTCCATCATAAAATCCCGGGCCAGTTTAACAATTGCGAGGTGTTTTTTATTTGCTAAAGTAAAAATTCCCTCCAAGAACGTTTCAACAATACGTTGTAACTTATAGAAGAACACTTCGACTCGCTCAATGCCCTCAACTTCCTTATTGAATTCCTTGAGTAGCGTCATGATCCGTTCTGCATTAGCCCCGCCTTCTACGGCAGCTCTCGAAGTCAAAGTTGCTAATTCCAAAATCCGAACTTTTACGGTCTCGAGGTCTCCCACAGTTTTTGTATAAAGATCGGTTAATAGGCTCTGCAGCGTTTGGTTCGCTCTTGTTCTGTCTCCAAGGCGGATATAACGCAAAAATTTACGTTCTTTCTTCAAATAAGTATCATAATCACTGAGGTCTGGTAAATGATTGCGCTTTCTCTCCTCAATTTCCTGTCTAATCTGCTGTTGCTGCACCCTCGTGGCATCAATTTCTTGTAAACTATTTATGTTGCGTTTAATTATATGGTTCACAACAACGAAGAGCATATCGGCAGCTGCTTGAGACCGCGCGGGAGATATGACTTCAAGCATACGTGCTTTACTCTTCAGTATTTCGATGTTTTCGACTTCAGCATTGAGCTTCTCCAGTTCCTCAAGAAAGAAATGATCAGGTTCCCACAATAAAACTTGGCCACATATAATACTTCCCAACGAAAGGCCTTGAATCATGATTGGGACGGCCCAAATAATCAATCCTGCGTGACAACGAAAGAAGTAAGGCTCCTCCCATTTGGCAGCCTCTAAACTCGCACGTTTATACGAATCCTGACATTTCTTTTCTCCTTCTGGCTGACATCGAATATAGCTACAAAAATCACTACGTTCAAAATTCCCAGGGACTGAAAAAGTTACTCCCTCGTTAGTAATAGCTTCAATATGCAACCCCGTTGCATTGTGAAAACTACCTAAGCTTTCTTCAAGGTATTTGGGATCTAGAAGGTTCGAATCTAATGCTTTACGTATCGAACTCACCCTTCCATAGCAATAACTATTCGCTAGTTAACTCTCCACTCAAATTAGCGATTGAACACCAACGTCTTCAAGACCACTGGAACGACCCTTCCACCCATAAGAGGTTTTCCAATATCAATATAGTCACAATCTTCCACCTCAAGCTGGTCAATACAAACCATTTCAAGCGGCCGATTGGCATTGGCGTTAATACATTGTCCTAGGACTTTTCCGCAGTCTGCTTCTATGACGAGTACAAGTGGTTTGTTTTGTGACAGGTATTCTTCCATCCCCAATAGCACCCCTTGGGCTAGCAGATTGATGTTCACAAAGGTCATCGTTCGAGGCCCTTTCAGGGCCAAAGCCACAGAACCTTCAGATTGATTGGCCTGAAGTCGAAGCATTTCATTCTTAATAGCCTTGCCGATTCCTTGCACTGTATCGGGAATTGTGCTCGAAAATGGAGAGATGACCATGACATTACGCAGAGGTAATGTCTTTTCTTGAAGATGGATGGTACTTCCGCTCAAATTCACTGACTGAGTCCCAGTCCCTATGACTGTTGCCCGAACTGTTTCATTGGGCTTTTCCAAGACAAATCCTGCTGTTTCTAGGCAAAGTTTGAGTTCCCACCCCAGTAACGGCCCGAAATCCCCGAATTCAGTCACTTCCATCATCGTGACGGGTCCCTGTGGAGCATAGACATAGTCTGCAACTCCACCAGAAATCATAACTTTTCGGATTGTATGTTCCAATCGTAAAGTAGGCGTCATGAGTAGCGCTCTGGTTAATTCCGATTGCTTTGTCGTTTTGAGAACCTCCACGACACAAGCGGCCATCGCTTTGACTACTGGACGCAGTTGGGGAAGAGTGATCCTTTCTCCAACCTCGAGCCTTTGTCCAGCGGACTGTAGTGCGATTTTTGCTGGTTCTGAAATATATGTAATTCTGTCTCCCTGCCGTTCGAACTCTATAAGGTGCCCTCCGACATTCAGGCACGTCGTCTCAACTGCCTTTCCCTCATGAAACATGGCATAATTAGACGTACCACCACCTACGTCGATATTGGCTACCACTTGATGCCTTTGAACAGAAAACGCCGCCGCTCCTGAACCTTTGCCTGCGTAAATCCCTTCTAAATTGGCACCCGCGGTGGCAACCACAAAGTCCCCAGCGTATCCCGCCAAAGCATCAATTATAGCTTTGGCATTCTCTTTTTTGGCAGTTTCCCCTGTGATAATCACTGCTCCCGTGTCAATATTTTCAGGCGTAAGCCCTGCAACCAAATATTCCGTTTCTACTATCTTCGAGACAGCGACTGCATCAATCAGATCCCGATCCGAAAGCGGAGTGATATATATCTCACTCCGATGAATCACTTCTTTGTCAGTAATTTCTACGTGAGGAACAAACGTCCCTGATGCTGTATTTTCAATCGTCAGTCGGCTAATCACCAGTTGGGTAGTAGTGGTTCCAATATCAATGCCCACACTCATGATTGTCTGAATATTCGATTCGGGCATTTTATCACCACTCCTATTTTTGCTGGTTGAACTTAACGCCACTGGCTTTCGCCGTCAGGATCTGTTGTACTACATCAGAGAGGTGCGCCCCTGCTTCTGCGGGTGGAATTCCACCTTTGTGTATATTGGAGACCACCGTACGATCTGCTTCCACTGTCTTCTCGTTAGGTTGGTATATCATATAAGCACTAAGGCTTTCTGCCGTCCCGAGGCCTGGTCGCTCTCCAATAAGGGAAACAATCACATCAGCCTTGACTAAATTCGCAATGGGGTCTTGGACCCATACCCTTCCGTACTTAACAAAGAAGGGGGCTCCCACTTTAATTCCTGCTGATTTCAGTCCTTGCATCAGCGCAGGCAATAGGTCTGGGATATTGGCCTCAATGGCAGTTGAACTCAGTCCATCCACAACCAGGATCTGTACTTGGACATTCTTTTCACACTTTTCAGTAATAGTTTTAACCGCTTCTTCCGATAAACGCCGTCCTAAATCTGGTCGTGTGAGAAACTCATCTTTACTCGTTACTGCGCTTTGAACGGTCATTAAATTATTTTGTTTCAGGAATTCGTCAGAGACATCCAGAAACACAGCATCCTGAGCCACTGCATGATCAGCCAAAAATCTCAACCAGGACATCGTTTTAGGACGTGCTCCTGCTCTTCCAATCCCAATTCTAGCTGGAGTTGACTTTTTCATAGCCTTAACTGCATCGGCGTTAAAGGGCTTTGAAATCTGCATTTCATCTAGTGGAGGAAATGTAACCATCTCCTCCGATGAAGTATTTGAGTACAGTGGTGTATCTTGCATTGCTGACGACATCACATGATCTTTGCCTTTACTTGGAAGCAACCCTTTCTTGGCCAGTTCTTCCAAAACACTTTGAATGATTACTTTTTCTAATTCGTTATTCGCGACTGCCACATTGATTGCCTCCTTATTTATCAAAAATAGATGGGTCTCCAGCTCTCTCTGTCAACAAGCCATTTTCCAGAATACCCATTTTCTCCAACCACTTCTCAAACTCAGGAAGCGGACGAAGACCTAAAATTTCCCGAGTGCTTGCATCATCATGGAAACTAGTATCTTGATAACTCAGCATAACATCGTCGCCTCCGGCAACTCCCATAAAGAAGTTGGACCCCGCCATTGCGCAAAGGAGAGTTCCCATTTCCTGATCATTTTGATCCATTTTCATATGGTTGGTATAACAGGGTGCAATTCCCATCGGCAGTCCATGCAGCTTACCCATGAACAAATCCTCTAGGTCTGCCCTGAGTACTTCCCGACCAGAATAAATAGTCTCCGGTCCGATAAACCCTGAGACGTTGTTGGTCATAAACGGATGATATTTGCGGGCATAACCGTAAGTTCTCGATTCTAAGGTCATCATATCAACCCCGAGGTGCGCGTCTAGAGAAACTTCAGACCCTTGTCCTGTTTCAAAGTACATAAGATTTGGACCCGTCGCCGTCCCTTTACGCTGTATCAAGTCAAACGCTTCATCGAGAATGGCTGCGTTAACGCCAAAGGCATCGTTCGCTTTTTGCGTGCCAGCGATACTTTGGAAGACAAGATCAACTGGAGCACCTTTTTCGATTGCTTTCATTTGTGTGGTCACGTGGGCCAAGACGCAGTTTTGGGTAGGTATTTCCCATTTCGTCATGAAATTCTTGACCATTTCAAGGAGACGAGTGACTGTCTCCACATTGTCTTCTACCGGATTAATGCCGATCACGGCATCCCCGGAGCCGTAAGACAAACCCTCTTTCATTGCAGCCAGTATCCCTTCCACATTATCTGTAGGGTGATTGGGTTGGCAACGAAAAGCCAAGGTTCCAGGCACACCAAGGGTGGTATTGCAATGCGAATGAATGCGCATTTTCTTGGATCCGTAAACAAGGTCCATGGTTGACATCAGCTTAGCTACCGCTGCTATCATTTCACTGGTAAGCCCTCTGCTGATATGTGCCAAGTCATCTCCTGACGTCTTATGCTCCAGAATGTACTCGCGCAGATGACCGACCGTCCAACTTTTAATCTCTTGATAGATTCTCAAGTTAAGACCGTCATAGATGGCTCGTGTGACTTCGTCCTCTTCATAAGGAATCACCGGGTTATTATAAATATCTTCAAGGGTTAAATTACTTAAGACCAGCTTCGCCGCTACTCGCTCGGAAGCTGATGTCGCAGCTATTCCAACCAGTTCATCTCCGGATTTTTCTTCATTGGCCTTGGCCATTACTTCTTTGAGGCTTTTAAATGCAAATATCTTACTGTACACCTTCGCCTTTAAAATCATCGCATATACTCCCATTCTGACTTATAGTCCTTAATCGCAGAAATCAGCCCAGTTGGCAGGATAGGTTGCATAGAACACCTTGCAAAACGTTGGCGAAGAAAAGACTACTTTGCTTCCCTTCGGGATATAAAGCACATCTCCTGCTACTGCACGGATTACTTTGCCCCCAACCTCTAGAACAAACTCTCCTTCAATGATGTAATCCACTTCATCGTAGTTTAGAAACCAAGGTAATTTGGAGTGATCAAAGGTCATAAAGCCGGAAGCCAAGTTGGCAACCCTAGCATCAATTACATCCACAAGTCCAA